>JABCSP010000234.1 GCA_018238825.1 Candidatus Thorarchaeota archaeon
GGAAATGTTGCAGTAAATGGTTCAGGCTTCGGTTCTCCCAAATACGGTTGTATCGGTGAGCTGGTTTTGGGTTTAGAAGTCGTGTTACCAAATGGTGAAATTATTCAAACAGGTTCTGAAGCCAACCCAAATGCACCAGGACCATTCCTTCGTTATGCTTTCGGTCCAGACCTCACTGGTCTGTTCATTGGTTCTTTGGGTGTCTTTGGAATCATTACCAAGGTATCTCTAAAAATCTTCAAGAGGATGCATCACTTCGATTACAACACCTATGGCTTCGAAACTCCTCAAGAGGCAGAAAAGTTCATTATCCAGTGTAAGGAGAACGAAATCAGTGCAACTTGGATATCTATCTATGAAGGTCGAATTCTGGATTTCTTCCTTGAGATGGTCGGGGAAGAATATGGGGTCCCACCACATGAATGGCCACCCCTTACCGTTTCAATGGTGATTGGTCGAGTTCGTGAGGACCAGCTAAAGAGCGATAGAATAGCAGCTAAGAAAATCTGTGAGCAAGCTGGTGGTCATGTCATTGGCATCACTGAACTCCCAAGAGAAGAATGGAATGATAGAATGCGAGAATTTGTAAGATCATCGTATATTCACGGTTGGCATTGGCGAATTTTGTATCATCACCAAACGCTATCACAATGGCATAGAACACTTGAAGAAATGTGGCCAATCTTTGATGAATTTGGAGTCCTAGGGCACACCGCCGGATTCCAGTCTGGTCATTCTTCATACAATTATTATCCACAGATTTACTATGACCCTCAAGATGAAGAAGAAGAGAGAAAAGCCAAGGCAGCTCATAAGGAATTAGCTAAACGGCTATTCAAGACAGGAGCAGTTCCCTTCAAGCTAGCACCATACTGGGTTGATGGAATAACCGAGATGGAACCATATCTTGAATTTTTGAAAGGTTTCAGGAGAGCAATTGATCCAAACAATATCATGAGTCCAAGTGCAATCCCTAGAATTGAAGGAGAGGGTGAAAAGAAATGAAAAAGAAGGTCATTGATGAATTATCAAAAATTGTTGGGGAAGAGTTCATCTCGACAAGACCAGACGTTCTTCTCACTTATTCACAGTCCGCATCATTGGCATCAGATCCAGTTATGCCTGGTGCAGTAGTCAGACCTGCTAACAATGAGCAAGTATCTGAGATTCTAAAGATAGCTGGTGAGAATAAAATCCCGGTAACTCCGCGGTCAGGCGGTTCCAGTCTGCAGGAAGAGGTAATTCCAGAACCAGATGGTCTTGTTATCGAATTGATGCGCCTAAAAGAAATTACACTGTACAAAGAGCTTCGATCAGTAACAGTTGGTGCAGGTGTTACATTTGCAGAATTAGAGAAGTATCTCAAAGAACATGATCTGATTCTACCAGTGTACCCAGAATCAGCTTTGGTTTGTTCTGTAGCCGGTAATGTATCTGTAAATGGGGCGGGGCCTGGCTCTAGCCTCTACGGTTGTATTGGCGAACTAGTTCTAGGGGTTGAAGTTGTTCTGCCTGACGGGACAATAATCACAACAGGTTCCGAGGCTAATCCCCATGCTTCAGGACCATATCAGAGATATTCCTTTGGTCCGGACATAACTGGTCTCTTTATCGGATCCCTTGGTAGTTTTGGAATCATTACTAAGGTCTCGATGAAGGTCTACAAACGATACAAGTACTACGATTACAATACCTTCGGTTTTGAAACCCATGAGCAATCTGAGAAATTCATGGTTGATATCAAACAACATGATATCAATGGAATATTCACATCATTGTACGAAGGACCGGTTCTTGAGCTCTTCATGGATATGATTGGAGAAGAACTGGGTATTCCTCAGCACGAATGGCCTTTCAGTACAGTTTCCATGACAATTGGCAGCGTCAGAGAAGATTTGATGAAAAGTGATGCAGAACTTGCAAAGAAGTTGTGTGTGAAAAACGGTGGTCACGTCATAGGAATCTCTCAATTACCGAAACAGGAATGGAGTGGCCGACTCTGGTTCTTTGTTCGAGCATGCTACGTTCACGGTTGGCATTGGCGAACTTTGTATCACCACCAAACTCCAACAAATGCACACGAATCAATAGAGGAGATTCGTAGGGTGATGAACAAGTACGGCTTCCTAGGGCACACTGCTGGATTCGCAACTGGGCATTCTTCATTCAATGCATATCCCCACCTCTACTTTGACCCACAGGACCCTGAAGATGAACAAAAGATTCGGGATGGTCACAATGAATTAGCCAAGACACTCTTCAAGACAGGAGCAGTACCTTTCAAGCTGGCGGAATACTGGTCGGATGCGATTGAGGGTATGGATAGTTACATAACCCTTCTAGAGTTAGTGAAGAAGACAATCGATTCACAGAAGATCATGAGTCCACGAAAACTTGCAGGCATCTAAGAGGTCCAACTCACTTATTCAACAACAATCTGTGTAGAATTTGATGTATCACCTTTCAACAGTGCCTTCAATGATCCATACTCCATCATCGATATTATTGATACATCAAGCCCTTTCTGAATGAGATCCGTGATTGGCTCAATTGATGCAACTTTACCTTGCATTGCACCACTTGCATCTTCGACTCCCGCGTTCCCCATTTTCTCAATGGCCTCATCTAAATTACTAAGATTGACTGTATCAAAGAGTACTGCGTCCGGATTCGTTTTGGGGTCACTATCAAAAATCCCAGATACATCTGATGCATAAATTACCCGCTTTGCTCCAATTTCGCGTGCAACAACAGAAAGCATTGGATCCCCACTGCCAACTGAGAATCCCATAGCAGAATCTACTATGATGTCTCCTCCTAGTAGAGGGACCATACCCATAGATAAGAAACGTTCAAGGGGCTCAAGGAAATAACGTACAATTCGAGTTTTCTCTGAAACCATCATTGAAGACGGATACATAAGACAAGCTGGAATTCCCGCATCATACAACGCTTTCACGACAAGAGTCCGTAGCTCTCCAACTTTCGCTTGTGTCCATGTCAGCGGTAGTAATTGTTTTTGACCTTGAAACCCCTTGTGTAGTTTGTGTTCAAGAACTGGCGGATGGCCAAAAGAGCCAACACCTTGGACAAGAACCAATGATTCAATCAACCCTTCATCCATACACTCTCTGATCTCACGAGCAGCAGAGTTTAGGATTTCAGATCTAAATGAATATGGTTTAGATTTGTCAGTGATTAAGGCACCACCCAATTTGAGTACCGTCAGTTCTTGAGTCAATATTTCACACCACTGTTACCAAAGTGTTTGATTTGCGAATGACCATACTGCTGCTCCGAAGATGAAAGGCATCAAGAACACCATTATGGCTACAGCGATTGGTACAGTCCAATTGTCCAGACCTTTTGGTGAAAGGGCTTCAACAATCGTAGCGACGATACTAATCACAAGTACTGGCACAAGCATTGCCATAACATCCCAACCTATCACCTCAAATGAGAATAGGTAAAGCAGGATGATGCTAAATAGGAATGAACCAAGAAACATCCCAATTGAACCAGCAATAGTCCTCTCAGACCCACCGATTCCAAATTTCTTGTCGCCTCCGTACTTTCTACCAATCACATCAGCCAAACCATCTCCACCAGCAAGACATCCGAAAACAATGATTGCCATTGGAGAAGCTAGAGCTAAAGCACCTCCTGCAGGAACGTAGAAGCTGATAATGCCAAATACCATCATGAGTAGTGAATAGTAGAGTGTGCCTCCTAGGAGTTCCTTTGGGTCTCCACTTCGTGACATTGATTTCACAAAGTCCTCATTCTCAACCTTCCCCGTACCAATTGCTACGAATTGAAGGACAAAAAAGAGGGGCACGATTAATGCAAGCCATCTACTAAAGATACCACCCGAGAATAACATCCACGTTAGTATCCACAATGGAGCTGCAAAGATGTGAATTACTTTTCGAGTTACATCTGTTGAGAGTTTTCCACTCTTCTCAATTGCTGCGTTAATCTGAACTAGCATCATAACAACAATCAATGAAATGAAGAATGCGATTATATCCCAGACTAATTCTAAGCCAGGGAACCCGAGAAGATCGAGTAAGTTGAATACCATAGTTTTTCTCCTCTGAATATTACAAAGTAAAAGCTCTCGAAGAAAAAGGCCTATAAATCAGTTTGGAAAATCGAATATGTGTTCGGCAATTGACGATTTTGTCAGAATAGGGACAATAGATACTCATATTATGGAGCTCAATAGCCAATCTCAGAAGCTTCAAGCAAGGATTGACACATCGATTACACGGAGACCTCCACAATGACTGAAGTTGACATTGATGAACTAATGGAAAACCTAGCACAATGTAGACGATGCGGCATATGTCGTGACGCAGTCTACGAAAAGATGGGCTTTGATGGAGTCTGTCCAGTATGGAAGAATATCCGTTAATGCCTGATTTCTCCAGAAATT
>JABCSP010000235.1 GCA_018238825.1 Candidatus Thorarchaeota archaeon
TCATATCAGACGAAATAAAAGTCCAATCAAGAGATACGAATTTTTCCATTGCCAATACACCAGCTACTGAATCAAACACCTTCTTTGCAATTTCTTCTGAATCTTTACCAAGACCTACAACAATAGAATGACCTGTGGGTGTTGTTCTTGAGAACCGCATCTCAGTAGGACCCATTTTCACTGAATCAAGACTCAAGTCAGTAGATATTGTTTGGGGGAGGGTTTGAAGTGCAGATAAAAAGCCAGAGAGGAGTTCAGGATTTTTGAAAGCAGTTTTGCAAAATGTGCCATAACATTTACTGTAAATTGGTAAACCAGATTCAGTATAGACCATCAGATACTCAAGTACAACCATTTCTTTATTCCCATCCTGTTCAATTATGGGAACTAACATATACACTCTATCAAGAAATAGTTTCCTAAAAAGGATGAGAGAGGGGATTTCCCCCTCTTTTATCGTGGAAAGAATTCCTTGAACACTTCTCTTTGGATGAGGAAGCGAAGGATTTCTACAGTCCCACCACCAATGGTCATTAGTCGAGCATCACGTACGAATCGTTCAACAGGATAATCAGTTGTATAGCCCGCACCTCCAAGAATTTGGAGAGCATCGTTCGTAATCTCGAGTGCTACCTCTGTGGTATAGAGTTTGGCAATGGCCGCTTCCTTTGTTATCTTCTGGCCTTTATCATACATTCTTGCAGCAGTGAGTGTCAAAGCACGACCAGCTTCTAGTTTCATAGCCATGTCTGCAATCTTGAAGCTGACACCTTCGAATGCTTTGATTGGTCTACCAAATTGATGGCGTTCAGTTGAATATTTGACTGCAATCTCATAAGGAGTCCTACTATAACCTATTGCTTCTCCAGCAATGGCAGTTCTCTCGGAATCCAATTCATCCATAAGAATTCTAAATCCTTGCCCTATTTCACCAAGAACCATATCAGAAGGCACTCTAACATTGTCCAATTTTAGCCAAGAAACCCGAGCGGATTTCATACCCATCAGATCATGGTCTTGGACCACACTAAAGCCGTCAGATTTTGTATCCACGATGAATGCAGACATTCCTTCCTTTGATTTTACACTTGGATCAGTAATAGCAAATGCACACATGTAATCAGCTGTGCTTCCATTAGTGATGAATCGTTTCTCACCATTAAGAATCCAATCATCACCATCTTTCACAGCTTGTGTTTTCATCCCCGCGGTATCCGATCCCACATCAGGTTCTGTAATTCCTATACAACCAATCTTATCGCCAGAAACTACAGGTTTGAGATACTTCTTTTTCTGTTCATCAGTTCCAAATTTTGCTATTGGCATCCCATAAAGAGTTGTGGAAGACATACGTGCCATATCAAGACCACCGTTTATTGTAGAGATTTCTTCTGCTACAATAATCTCGTATGAAAGTCCGCGCTCTGTTCCACCTACGGATTTATCGTGATGAACACCCATATAGCCAGCTTTACCGATTTTTCTAAGGAGTTCTCTTGGAAAGGGACCCTTGTCAATCTCGTCTGCGGTTGGAGCAATTTCCTTGTTACAAAAGGCTTGTAGTTCCTTTCGAAACTTGACCTCGTCTTCAGTCCATAATGCGTTGGATAGATAGTCAACCATCTTTGAAACCTAAATGTTCCGTGAATCACTTCCTTAAATCACTAACTAACTACCAACATCAGTCAGAAATTATTACTGAACTTCACGAAATCGTAATCGTTCCTCACTATCAACAGCAAGTTCAACTGCACTTCCAATCTCAACTTCAAAATCAGTATTCTCTTCGCCCAAACACAAAACGACAGCACCCAATTCTAACTCGACAAGAGCCATCTTCATTGGAGGAGTGAAACCTTCAGGGGGCATATGTAATTCAGTAAAGGAAAGCACTTTACCTTCGTTATTCAGCTCAACAATATTTGTAGTCGTTGACTTGTGCCTACAATATGGACAGAGGTTTCTAGGGGGAACTATGACTTTATCGCATTCTGGACATCTGGAAGCTTTGATTTGAATATCTGACATCAAGTATACTATAGAACAGAGTCTATGAAAAAACTTGTGTAATAGATTCTATTAGCGACGACGTGTCTTGAATGTTGAAATAACAGACTTCAGGTTTTTCTTGAGGAATTTTCTGAATTTTGGATCATCAGTTAGAATGATTATGGAACCATTATCGAGATTGTCCATCCCGCCTTCTACTTCGATTGCTGCACCCAAATCCACTAGATCAGTTGCAAAGACTTGATCTATTGCATGCGGAGAAAATCCTTCTTTCTTGTAAACAGGCATGATTTGTGCCTTTGTTCCACTTCCTCCCAGTTTCATCAAGGAGAGAAGCATGAGCCAATGATGCCATGCCAATGTATAGTTCTCTAAGAAGCGCATTACTTCGTCTAGTGTCTTAGTCAATCAAGATCCTCCATCATCTACCTTCTTGTTCATAATCGCCATCCTCAGGACCAGCATACTCTGGAGTAGGCATTACTAGGTCATTTGGGTCAAATGGCTTATCGGGATCAACTTCTTCATCACCCATCTCAGCCTTGGCATCTTCAATCATTTGAGCTTCGATTCCTTCAGCTTCACGAGCCAAATCAGAAAGACTTCGTGCTCGTATCTGATCATTTTCCATCTCGAGTAAGCCAGCATCAATGAATTTCTGCATTTGTCGCTTTAAGAGTACTGAAGGAATTCCAAGTGCCGAGGAGAGGTGACTGAATTGGAACCACTGTGTCTTATCAGCAACTAGAAAGTATGCCTTGAATTCTGGTGTATCTTCAGCAATTATATAGAGTGAATCCCAGCGAGTTTTGAGTTCAACCACCTGGGTCTTCAAATCACCTATTTCTGTATCATAAACTTGCTTTGCCCCACGAAGAGTAGCCATTTCATCAGCTGAGCTTGTAAGAACATCTTCAAACTCGGTTAGTTTGCTTTTCAGCTTCTCAATCTCGTCTTTTCGGGCTACGTTTTCATTTTCCTTTTGTTCATAGCGTTCGGATGTTTGAGCTAGTTGTCCTTTGAGCTCTGAGAGTTCAATTACTTTGGCATCGAAATCAGCAGCAACTTTCTCTACTGAATCAATATTTGCTATTAGCTGTTTCTGTTGTTCAAGTTGTGATTGGGTCTGGCCAAGATCTCCTTTTAGAGAGGATATTGTGCTGGCTCGTTCTTCTAATTCCTTACCAAGTTCAGCAATTTGTTCATGAAGCTTGATCATCTCTTCACTTGAATTTCCCATAAGCTCGTTACGCTGTCGTAATCGTTCCTCAAGCTCATTAGAGCGACCTCGCCATTTACGTAGTTCTGCTCTGGCAGCTTCAAGTCTCTTTTCCATCTCATTCATATTAGCATACATTTGAACTAGCCTTGCTTGGAGACTGCCTGTAGATTGACCAATATTTCGTACAGCACCTTTGCCTACTTTAGTCATGATGTCTTCTACGCTCAGCCGACTCTTTTCGATACTCTCATAGACGGGCGCAAGCAAATCTTCAACAGCAAAGCCATCTTTGATTTCGTTGTTGACAAGTTTGATAGCTCGAGTAGCGAAAACACCTAATCCTGCACTGTTAAGTTGAGTAGAAACAGATTCCATGATTCCTTCTACTCGGCCATTGATACCAGGTTGCGTTGCTTTTAGCGCATCATCAATCGAACTAAGTAAATCAATTATTCTTCCTTGAAGACGTTGGAATGTCACATTAATCTGCACAGCTGTCTTCTGTTCTGCTTCAGGTTCTCCGTTTTCAGAAGTATCTCCCGTCTTCAAAGCCTCATTCATGAGCTTGGTGGTTTCTGATTCAATGTCGGATAGATCAGGTTCATCTGTTGTATCCTGCTCCTCTTCCGACATGATATTTCACCTAGTGAAGCACACCACGATATCCTTGTGATGTAAGCTTTGCTGCAACAATCCGAAGAGTTTCGGATACTGAAGCTGCTTCTTGAATTTTGCGCATCAATTCCTTTCGGAAATCGTCAGGATTAATCTCATCACGGTCAAGCTTTGCAGTAAGCTCTCCACGCTCTACTTGAAGTTCTTCCCTTCGTTTCACTAGACGCTCGTATTCAGCAACTTGGTCAACAAGATCTTCTGCTTCACCTTTCACACTTGTTTCAGCAGTATCATCTTTAGCAGGTTTGGGTTTTTCAGGTTCTTGAAGTCTAACTGTTGCCTTAGATTCCTTTTTTTTTCTCCATCTGTCAAATAGTCCCATATTACTCACCTATTTTTTCTGTAAGTTTAGAAAGCTGCTTTTCAAGTTCTGTCCTCTTCTCTTTAGCGACTTGCACTTTTTCAGTATAATCATCAGCACTAGCAGGGTCAGTCATTGCCATCTCTTCGTATTCGTTTATCTTTTCAAATAGCCTAGCAATCTTTACTTTGATATCTTTAGCTTTTTCTTTCATTTCTTTATC
>JABCSP010000236.1 GCA_018238825.1 Candidatus Thorarchaeota archaeon
AGCTATAGATTGTCATACATCAGTAGTCGAGAGGACATTACTGACTGTATCCATCAATAAGACCTTGATGAAGTCAGGTGATTTCAGTCCGGCACTTGCATTCACTGCAGGATATGTGAGAAGGTTTTTCCTTATCGCAGAAGACAGAGATTTCACACGATCTTCAGCAGAAGTAGGAGGTACAGATTCAAACGGTTTCGCTGCATTTTCAAGCTGAATAATAATAGGACGAAGGAGATTGTTTGTAATGTCATGGGGATTTAGAGAGGCTTGTCCAGCACCACATGAAGGTCCTTCTCCTTCAAAGTTACCATGGGCAACTACAAGGATTTGCTGAGTGACTTCTTTCTGAGAAAGCCAATCTTCAAAGAATTTGTTCAACTGTGAGGTTTCATCTTTAGTCCCAGTGTATTCGGGAAGATAACCTCCAAGTGTTTGAATGGCCATTGGAAGACCTTGAGGTGTCACTGGAGGATGAACTCGCGAGTCAGAACATATCAAGACAAGAGTATTGGTATCCAACGGATCGGGTCGTTCAACTCGAGATAACAGCCAATTCTCTGATTCATAATTTCGACCTTTTCCATGTTCTACTATACTAGCAAGACCCTGTTCATAGTCTACGCGGAATACTATGATAGGTAATCCTTCCAAATCAGGATGCAATACCACATTCTCTAGCG
The DNA here is from genome assembly GCA_018238825.1 of Candidatus Thorarchaeota archaeon. GTDB lineage: Archaea > Asgardarchaeota > Thorarchaeia > Thorarchaeales > Thorarchaeaceae > SMTZ1-45. The sequence continues at coordinate 684 of JABCSP010000236.1, forward strand.
ACTCTCGGATTATGGACTCTGGTTCACCTTGGTCAAAAGTAAGAATAACTCCGCGTTTCTCTGGAAATCCTTGATTGTAAGAGGCGGGACCAGCAAAGAGTACAGGTGATTGTGTATGTGGTAGCAAAGGTGCATTTGAAACACGAGTTCCATGAAATACATCACCCATTTTCATATTGAATAGTTGAAGATCCTGGGAGCTTCTTCGGATTGGAGATATCATCAGGAATCGAGGTGCTTGACCTTGTGTTGCTACTTCCATCCGAGCTGAGAGTTCAGGGTCTTTCTTTCGCTCTTCAGAAAGCTTCTCAGCCATTTCTACTAGCTTGTTCGTCATTCAACTCATACGCTCCTTAGTAATGCTCCAAGAGATGAGACCTACTTAACGATAGCCCTTTTAGCCAATCACTTCACAGAAACCCTAGTTAGAAACGAGGGAACATTCATGGCAAATCGTCTCTTTGGAGTAGTCTATCACGAGAATGTGAATAACTGGGCAACTGCTGGTCTCATAGAGGCAATCAAGGCAAAAGGACATACACCAATGCCATTTCGGTTGCCAGATATTGCCGCTCAGATTCCAAACAAGTTCACTCATCTTAATGAAGAAGATGTTTCACATATGGATGGAGTGTTGGTAAGAACAATTGGTTTTGGTACTGGAGATCAAATAACGTACAGAATCAGTCTCCTTGAGCATCTTGAGGATGCAGGTATCTATGTCATGAATCCAGCATATTCATTCCGAAGAGCTAAGGACAAGTATGCAACCCTAACTGCACTGAACAAAGCTGGCATTCATGTTCCAAGAACATACATTGGTGAAAATTTAGAGGCGGCCATCAATTTTGCTGATGAGGTGGGGGATGTAATCATCAAACCACTCATAGGCGCAAGAGGTATGGGAATGATACGTGCCGAGCATAAAGAGCTTACATACCGAGCTATGAAATTCATCCATCAGCTTGGACAAGTGCTCTATGTTCAAGAACTTGTAGAGAAGCCAGATAGAGACATTAGGGCATTCGTAATTGGAGGAGAGCTCATTGGTTCGATGTATAGATACGTGCCAAAAGATATCGAAGGTGAATGGCGCACCAACGTTCATGGTGGCGGTGAAGCCGAAGTAACAGACCTTTCTCCAGAATACAAAGAGTGTGCATTAAAGACTGCAGAAGTATTGAACCTTGATTATACTGGTATAGATATCATTGAATCAAAAGATGGTCCCTGTGTAATCGAAGCTAATGCTGCACCTTCTTGGAGTGCATTATCTAGAGTAACTGGAATAGACATAGCTGGACTGATTATTGACCAATTGGTCAAACAATGCAAGAGGTAGAAAACTGAACTATGCTTTGAGAGCTGTGAGTTTAGCTTCTACTTCATCATTAGTTAGAATCTTGAATATCTTGTCAGTTGTATCGATCATTCCAATCTCTACAGTCTTAGATTTCTCAGCAACATCAAGTGTGGCCAAATCTTCAGATCTGAAGAGACCCTTGAGAGCCAAGTTGAGAGCGGCATCAATCTTGATAGTTGGTTTATAGCTTTCACTGAAGAAATCACGAACTACATCAGATTCCTTACCGATTGCTGCAGCCTTCCAACCCCAGAATGAACCAGAGGGGTCAGTTGTGTAGAGTTGAGGACCATGATCATCAATACCAGCAAGAAGTAAAGATACACCATAAGGACGAGCTCCACCATATTGTGTATGAAGTTGCTTGGTATCACAAATATTCACAACCAGAGACTGGATTGAGATAGGTTCATCATAACTGAGCTTGTTAATCTGAGACTGAACTCGAGCTTGGTCGATTAGTTTCCTTGCATCTGCATGCAAACCTGCGATTGCAGTTCCTACATGGTCATCAATCAAGAGAAGCTTCTTGAGTGATTCAAGGTCTGCTAATGGATGGGGAGATCTTTTCTCTCCAGCTAATACGACTCCATCGACTGCTTTAACTCCAACGGCAAGCGGTCCATGACGAACTGCCTCTGTTGCATATTCTACTTGATACAACCTTCCTTCTGGACTGAAGACAGTAATTGCTCGGTCATAACCCATACTCTGTGTTGGAAACATGATAATATAACACTCCAGGAGATTAGCACCTAGTATCTGGCGTGGTCAAATCAAGGTCACCCTTGCGACATTTAAAAGGTTGTCTGTGTGTTAGCTGCATTTACCTAACGCAATTCTAGCCTAAGAGTGATACCAGGTGGCATAGAGTCAAGTAACGGTTCTAGCTCACTTTGAGTTGGTTCTTCAAAATCAGTAACAAGACTTTCTCGAATCCCTGTAGATTTCCGGTAATTCTGGACAAGGTATTCTCCTTGAAAGCCGAGCTCATGAAGAATAATTGCAATCCTTTCAATCTCATCAGCATTCATTAATTGGCCTACATATGTTGTACGGGGCCAGAAATTTACATCGGATTCGATTAGAAGTTTGATGCTTCTAAGAACCCTGGGCCATGGATCAGACTTTACTCGTGTAATCTCAGCATAACGTTCTGGAACAGTTTTCATATCGAACCAAACCGAATCTAGATATGGAAGACATTTCTCAAGAACATCAGGAACCGAACCCTGCGTGTTGAGATTGATGTGACCAGCTCCATCATCCCTTAATGCTTTGAGAAAAAGGGGCAGGTCTTTGTGAATTGTCGGTTCACCTCCAGTGATACAATAACCATCAGATAGATTCCCACGGACACTCTCAACTATATCTGGAATGGCCATCTCTGTTCCAGAATCAAGAGGAATTATCTCTGCATTCTGACAATAACCACAGTCCATATTACATCCGCCTGTAAAAATCACGGTGACGGGGATTTTGGGTACATCAACCAAGCTGATATCGATGACAGTTGCAATTCTCATAATGAACGCAAATCCGATTTTTTAGCTTTGAAACCATGTTAAAACTTTGACCCTCTAAAACCGATGAAAAGCAGTAACGCGCGGATAGAGTTACTAGACCGGCTGAGAGTATTATTAGAACTTTTATTAGAAAAAATAACTGTCAGAGATATGGGGACCGTGCGCAATGGAAAATAAATGTATATCTAGAACTGACATACTACAAAGTACACTGTTTCATATTCAAGTGAAACAATGCCAATACATAGACGACTTTCCTGAAGTAGTTACAACAATCATTGATAGTGCCGTTGGGAAACGCAAGCTCAAGGGTTACGAAACCGTCAAGAGAAGATTGTATCGCATCAGGACCAATTTCTTCAAGATTAACCAGATCAAGAAAAAAGATTTCTTTGAAGGCCTTTATGAAAGACTACAGAATAAAACCCGATAAGTGAAACATCACTTGCCTTTCTTTGCCTTTCGAAGGGACACAATGAAATTCACACCTTCACTGGGTTTGTCTTTCACTCGATCTACTACTTCAACTGACCCGCCATATTTACGAATCATCTGTCGAACCAGTTTGAGCCCAACTCCTCCGGCATGGCTACGTTCAGTAAATAGATTCTTTTTCCTAGTGTTACTAAGACCAGGACCATTATCCCCGATTGATAAGATAACAGAATCACGTTTTGATTTAATTGAAGCCCAAACTTCTTTCTTATCAGTTGGATTGTGACGTGCGGAATTCTCTAAAAGGTTCCAGATGAGTTCTCCTAACAATACATCAGCATCAACCATTATCTTCTTTTTCGAACCAGTTCTGTGAATCTTGGCGTTATACACTCGTTCGAGAACTGC
>JABCSP010000237.1 GCA_018238825.1 Candidatus Thorarchaeota archaeon
CGCAGATAGCCTATATCGGTGGTCTCGGTCTTCCTGAGCTTGCTGGATATGATGGTGATCTTGTTGAGATTCTGGAAGCGCTTCAACTCCCTGAAGATGCCTCTTTTTCAAAGGTCACTGAGAGGGTTCAAGAAGTCCTCGTTGAAAAATTGAAGAACCAGTTAGCTCACAAGGGACCTACACTCTTCATGGATTCTGACAGAATGTTGACATCAATGGCTTCTGCAATAGCTGCATTTGCTACTCACCGGAAACAGATGGAGTTTGAGGAAACTGTCCTCTATGAGGAATCGATTATAGATCTTCAACCTCTCTGGATTACAGGCTGGGGTTATGAGGTTCTCAAGGCAATGAAATGCGGACTTACTATTGACTACGCCGGATTTGAACAAGTGAAGTCTGCATTTCAGCGGATCAACCTGATACTCAAGACAACTACTAATCCAGAAAACGTGGGAACTACGGTTGTTATGTCCGAAGACATGAAGCAGGCGGTCTATTGGATGGCAATGGATCCACTAGATAGAGTAAGATAACACAGAATTGGCCGCGGGAAACAAGGCGTTCGCACGATTCTATCGAATCGGGAGCGTCACTCGGAATAATGATGTTTGAACCAAACATACTCTGTTTCGTGAATTTCTTTCCAAGCTTTACCTCTGTTGCTTTATGTACGCCCTAGCCAATATCAGAGATCAACTATCTTCCCACAATGAACACAACGTAGATTGCTTGCTGCCATCATCTCGTGAGTCACTTCAAATTCACCATCACACTTTGGACATCTGATGATAGGAGCATCTCCACCATGAACGAGAATTCCTTTGTCAGATGCCGCCGCGGAAACCTGCTCAATGGTTCTAATTCGAACAGTTCCGGTCTTCTGGTGTGTTGGTCCAGTGTTTGCTATTGACCCACCGGCACACCACATACTCAAAATGATGACCAAGCCGATTACAGTAACCAATCCACCGGCTGCGACCATGTCATTTACTGGCATTCCAGGACCTCCTGGAAAATCTAAGTATGGTAACATCATTCCCAGACCGGAAGAGAATATTGCATAGCCAATAATTGTAATCAGTATTCGCATTACTGATGGTCTCCCTTTACCCCATTTGATAAGAGTAAGGAAAAGCATAGTTGTAAAAATTATTCCAGCTAACATAATCATGTTAGTACCTGGATCCGATACTAATCGGAATATATTGATTTGCACCCATAATCCCTCAGGATTTTCATTGAATTGGTATCATAAATAATTAGCGAAATATGGCTATTTCAATAACGACGCACTATTGAAGAAAAATCAATGACATAATATCAACTATGAGATGCTGTACAGTAATCATAGGTTTGTTAAGATTCGTTCGTTTCTTGCTATTTAAGGCCACCAGCTTTTACTTGTTAATTTTGAGAGAAAATGCTCGTTTGAGCGTTGATAATGAGCAATTTTGAGCACATGATTTTGCGCGCGGAAATTCCGCTATCTAATGTACTAGATATCGGTAATAACAATGTACAGAACAAATGTAGACCCAAAGTCCCCTCCAAACGAGCCATGGAACCTTTCATCCGATCCTAAATCTCCCCCAAACGAGCCATGGATGATTAGTATTGATAATCATGCACCATGGTAATAATATCAAGCGAATTTTGAAATCAAGCTCTCGAACAGAGAGCTTCTCTTTTATTTTTGAAAATCTTATTCAAGATTTAATATGGATGAGACCTATCCAACAAATAATACAAATAGTCGGATACTAAACCTCGAGATAGGTTAAGAGAATGGATTTACAGCCTTTGAAACTTAGGGTGATAGTATACACTCCAGAAAAAGAGGCACGAGAAGGCTGGCTGACATATTCTATTGAAGGTCCAAGAATAACACTAGAAGATGGAATAGTATACCTTTCTAGTAATTTTCCAAATGATATGAATTTTACAATTCCTGCTACAAGTTTACGTGAGTTCCAAATCCCATTAACAGAATATGAAAAAGTAGAATTTGTTTCAAGGTCAATAGTCAAGACGTATTCATCAAGTCCTACCCTCCAAAATGAAATGTATCCTAAAAGTACAGAACAGTGGGTAACTTATCTATCGGAATATGGTATCAATGCATTGTTTGTTACTCATCCTCTTGCTGAAAGTTCAAGATATCTATTAATAATTATTGAAATAGAAAGTGGACATCTCCTTTCTGCCATTAAAATCAACTCCTATGAATTAGGATTACTCTTTATGAAGAGAGATTGGGATATATATGCAGAAATATTTTCGGAAATAAATCCATCAATTCGTAAATCGATAATTAGTGAATTACTGGATTCATCCCCACCAGATTGGTCAGAAATGGCTAGTTTGGTTAAAGGAGTCAATGTACCTAACTTGGCTATTGGAAAATCCATGAGAGAATCAATGGATCAACTTGTACCCAAGTCATTTCCTGCTAATGTGAGAGAAGAGCTCATGGCATTTCTGGCGTTAATTACTAAACAGGAAATTCCAAATGAAGACCCACTAGTAATTTCTTCCAAGTATCGAACAACTCCATTACTGAGTACATTAATTTTCCACCACATTCACTGTCTGATTATGGGAGAACAACCTCCTCAGTATGTTCGCCTCTTTATAATGGCAGATAGAGGAACGCTTCGAACAGGAATGCAACCAACTGTAGAAGCATCAGAGCGTAATCCTTGGAGTGTAGCCTGGATTCAACTCACGAATATGGTGCCCAACAGACGTGGAAGAATCTTCAATCTACTTTCAAATCTAGACCCAGAAAGAGAAATCATCACAAGACTTCCAGTGTTTCAAAAAGAAGCTGCAGAATCAAGAACGAAATGGGCAGATAGATTCGCATTGATCCTCTACAACTCTTCAATAAGAGGACACGTTCAGAATCAAAAGATTGGATTGAGAACACTCATCTATGTAGGAAGCGCGCATAGATGGCCACATAGGCATCTAGCATGGACTGCAAGACTTGGAAATCCAAATGAAAAACCTCCATATATCCAAGTAATGGTAATGCCGCAATCTGCAGCTGAACGAGTTCGTAGAGTAAGACGAAATATCTCGGAAGAGTTATGGTCAACAATGACTGCTAACTTTGGTTTATACAACAATGAAACTCAGAAATGGAAAGCAAACACTACAAGAATACTTCAGTCAATTTCAAGTAAAAGAACATTGAAACAACTTGGGAGAGAGTTCAATGTTAAGACAGATGATAATATTCGAATTCCCAGTCTGGAAGAAGCTAAGTTACTTGGATTCTTCTCAAGGGGAATGTATTTGAGTTCTCTAGAGGAAGGAAACTACGATAAATATCTAGGTTTGAATCAAGAAAGACTAACGGATGTAATCTCCAATCTAATGAGTTCAGGTATTATTCATCCACAATACTTCATTCACATGTTAGGTCTTGTTTCTTTGTGTACCATTGCAAAAGGACCTGCCTTGAATATTCAATCTCTCTCAAGATCATTTCTTAAACACACACCAAGTACAACTGTAAGATTAATGAATGGTGGAAATGAGAGTATTATCTTATCTAGAATGCCAGAGGATGCTGCCTACGAGATTTCAACGAAACTCCCTTCATTATCTAATGATGAACTTGAAGTGAAAATAATGGTTAACGCCTACGCCGCATACACTCTTAATCTGTATGAACGCCTCCTCTTACCTGATGGTACTTGGGATGATGATATTACAGGATTTCTAAGTCAAATCAGACGCTAGCACTTAACCAGTCCACTCACCTGGCATAGAGTCAACGACTCCCTTCATTTTCTTTCTCATTACAATACCGATGACTGAGAGAACACCAAACCCTCCAAGCAGAGATGTATTGCCCGCATCCAGCTCAATCTGCAATGACTCATGTACTACAGCAATTGCTAATGGATAGGTGCGTTCAACAGCAACAGGGAGACCGGCCACTGTAACATTGAGAAAATAAGTCCCTTCAACCAAGGGTAGAAAGTCAATGTCCAAGATAGAGTAAGAGTCTATCTCGAAGCTCCAGGAACCAATGTCCTCATTTCCAGGACTAAACAGTATTGCATCTAATGACCCAATCCAATCAGCGCGAGTTCCGAGCACACTGACCGAAAAGCTCAGAGTGTTGTTACGGCTGACAAAGAGACTATGGTCGTTGGAAATTGCAATGACAATAATCGGTGCAATCTCAAGGACAAATTGGTTAGAACAAGGAGCCTGCGAGTCGGACCCTTCGAATGTAATTCGGACCGTGTGAGTACCTGCTAAGAAACCTACAAGATTGTAGCTAATCACTCCACGACTACCAGTAACAAGGGTCTCTTCCAGTTGTATGACGCCATCAGTGAAGACTGTGATATTTACAGTCTTGCCACTCATCCCTCCATTAG
>JABCSP010000238.1 GCA_018238825.1 Candidatus Thorarchaeota archaeon
GACAAAGAACATTCTATTTTCAATGGCTCTGGCTAGCAACAGACTTCCGCCAAATCCATACGACCGAAGAGAACGCTTTGACTATGAGAGTGCTGTGGACACCTTCTTCAGCATACTTGAGGCTAACAGTAAGGTTTCGCTTGGTAATATCACTCTTGGAGAATCTATTGGACAAATTGAACCAGAAATAGTTCTGAGTAAACTCAAGAATTATTTGATCAAAATCATGGTTCGCTATGGCTTTCTCAGAGGTGCAATGAATTCAATATTGACTAGGTATCCTGCTCAATTCATCGGAACTAAAACTGATATCTATGCTGAAGCAGATATTTTTGATTTATTTAAGGTCGATGGTATCATCGAGAGGGCTGAGAAACATTGGAATCGCATACCACCTAGCATTAAGAAACGTCATACGAAAGATGACTCGGTATTCATCATCAATAATCTCTCAAGTCGAGGATACCCACGTGTTGTGCTCACTGGAGATGCTCTTGTTCGTTATAGAACTGCGGTGTATAACGAGCCTGCATGTCATCTCAAACATGCAGACTCTCATCTCTCAACAATGGGTCAGGATATCCTAAACAGGAGGAACATCGCATTTCAGTGGAGGAGCATGACCAGACATACTGATTTTCGGATACCTAGAATCTACGTGGAGGATGAACCTGGTGGTCTTGTGATTGGGGATTGGTGTTTCATAGCTGAATATCTTGTAAACCAAATGACGGAGAGTGATGATTCTATATGATGTCATTGCGTTTTCATCTGAGTAGTCCAGCCACTTGTGACATTGGCTTCAGTGGGGTTCCATTGCGAGCTGCATTCCTAAACCTTCTTCATGAGTACGACGGTGGCCTTAGTGACAAAATACATGGACAAGGAGGTCTTCGGGCATACTCGATTGATCCTTTCCACTGTGATTCTGCGTTTCGTACACATTTCACCCAGGGTGAAGAATATGTTTTTGGAGTCAACCTATTTAGACCAGCCCAATTTCAGGGAATGTTACGGAGTATTGCAATTAGACGCAACTATGGATTCAGAATTCTGCATCACGACTTCTCACTTCAGAGAGTGGACTTGAAACAAATTACGACTGAATTGCTGATGAAACAATGGCTTGAGAACATGCCAAATAAAACGGATGGACCAATAAAAATGCGCATCCATTTCCTGACGCCAACTCAATTCTCGAGTTTCGGAAGTGATTATGCCTATCTTCTACCAACTCCGGAAAAAGTGTTTCCAGGCCTCCTACGTATCTGGAAAATGCTTGAACGGAGTATGACTCCTGAATTGACTGGGAAGTATAGGGATTGGATAACTGAGAATGTCTATGTGAGTGGACATAGACTGAAAACTGTGAAGGTACCTCTCGGGCGAGGACGATCGTTGATGGGTTTCGTGGGAAATGTTGAGTATAGCATGAGGGCATCGGATGACTCATTATCAAGCCTGACGTATTGCCTAGCAAAATTTGCTGAGAGATGTAATGTGGGCAAGAATCGATCAGCAGGATTTGGTAAAGTTGAGGTAGACTTCAAGACGAGGAATAAGAACCAGAGTCGAAATAGGAGGGGATTTGATGTACATACTGCCGGGTGAAGTCAAAAGGCGCATGCTGAGAAGATATAGAAGACGGTCCAGGGAAATTGTCGTTGATGAGCGATTCCGTGGTTGGGCATGGGAACTCTCACCAATCGAACCACCATATGACTATCTTCTTCCGCTAAGTGAAATTGCAGGTCGATACTGTGAATCAATGCGAGACATATACCTTCGGCATGTAGAGAAGAAGAGGAAACCCACTACCACAAACATGATTGAAGGTAAACTGTATCACGAAGCTGTAGCGTTGGCCATTGAGAATGCTAAAAGGTGCTTGTATACCCAAAGTGTTTCGGATGTGAACAAAGTTGGAGATTTCCTCAGTCAAATCAAGGATAAAATCATTGATGGAATGATTTCTGGTGCAAAGAAACCCACGCTAAGTGATAGGGGCGGCCATTGGGACCCCGAACGTGTGAGAATGAATTTGGACTGGATATGGAACTATGAAACAAATCAGATTGTGGCATCTATTGAAAGGATCTTGACAATACAACCCTACATTGGTTTGGACGCTCTGGTCAACTCAGCAATACCGGTTGTCCCCGAGCAGAAGCTGGACGGTCGCAATCTGGGATTGAGTAGTCATCTTAGTGCAGATGCCTTTGGTGTTGAGGGGGTTGTGCTTGATATCAAGACAGGGCGACGTCGACACTTTCATCGACTTGCAACTACGGGGTACGCTATGGTGATAGAAAGTATCTATGAATATCCCATCGACATTGGTTGTATTGTCTATTGTTGGCTAAGGGACGGGCTCCCACCTCCTATCGAGTATGATGTTCACACCATCGATGAACCTCTACGACAGGAGCTTCTTGAGATTCGTGATGATGCAATGAAGCTGATTTATGACCAAAGAGACCCTGGTCTTCCTGCTCAGTGTTATGATGATTGTCCGTTCTGGAATGAGTGTCATTGAAAAAAGAAAGGAGCTCCGATTGTGTCTTGTCGTACTCAGGGGCTCCCATATTATATTAGTGACCTTGCGGTCCACCTAGAGAATTACCTTCTACCCTACCAGGGCCAGTCAGGGTCATCCTCAGGCCAATTTGATGTCAGTGTCTTGGACAACATGGCTATCAAGTATTGAGGGACCTGAGTCTAAACAAACCAGAACTATGACGATTGCAGATCTGGGTACAAGTTGCATGTGATGGTGCAGCTTATATCGGGGTCCTACCCCTGACTACAAAGGTTAACTTCGATGATTCTGCAAATAGCAACATTGGGGCTGTTTGACAATGAACGAGTGATTTATGCCTCAACAAAGCGCAAAGTAGACAAGCTTGTTGTAATATCCACTGAGAAGAATCGAGATGAAGTAGAACAGATGACGCGTGATTTCAAGAAACGACGAATTCCCTTTGGTTATGTCGAGGTAGATCCGCTCAAGTTTAAGCCCGTATTGGCTGCAGTCTTGGATGTGGTTGCAGCGCATCCGGATTATGATGTTGAGTTCAATGTGTCGTGCGGCACGCGCATCATGGCAGGTGCAGCACATATGGCAGCTACTGTCATAGGTGCACCGCTGATTTTTATTGTGAATTCTGATGACGGGGAAAGTTACGAAATGACGACCTGGGGTAATCCCTATGAAGCCATACTCACTGCAGGACGACGAAAGGTGTTGGATACATTAGCAAATATGGGTGGCAAAAGTAATTCGGTCAAAGATTTGGCTGAAGAATCTGGTTTCAGCAGAGGAATGACCACACGTCATGTCAATGCGTTATTTAGGGCCGGGTATATTGTAAAGAATGGGTCTCGTCCAGTATCGGTAGAGATTACCGACATTGGAAAGATAATTCTTAGATTGAAACAACTTAGGAAAGAAAGAGGTTGGGGAAGGAGAGAGGACTAGATTGAATGCCAAGAGCCCAGTAGAATGGGCAACTGACATTTGGGTTCGTTGTTGCAGTATTCTTCAAAACAGCTATCAGCTCAAACCTGAAACCAATCCAGTTTCAGTTATGGATATACCGAAATGGAATCAAATGCTCTCATCTTATGATCCGCAGGACAACAATATGTAATCGCACGCGCTCTTGAAAGGAAATATTGCTAGAGAATGTTTCAATTCAGTAGTATCACCTAATGGTATATGTCCTCAATGTATTGATGATCTGGCAATGGAATTTGCCCGACAGACGCTTGATAAATCTGAGGAAAAACACTGGCTAAAAATGTGGAATGCTGAGGAATCCACCGGGTCACGAAAGACAACTCGATTCTATAGACCATCCAATACATTTCCACAAATCGAACTAGTAGGTGGATCTGGAACTTTTTCCACGATTATAAAGGAGATACTTGCTACAGCAACATCTGGAATTGCTCTGGATTTTGACGACTTCGTTTTATTTCTAAGAAAGCGACTGAAACGAATTGCGGCACAAATGGACCAAACTGATGTGAGAATCGTGAGCCATCTAGTAAATAGTGGCAAGGTAGATAATCTCAGTGTAGCAAAAGCTTTGAACATCACTCCAGAATGGGTATCTCGAAAGATTGGTCAGCTCAGGAAGCGTGGTATTCTTCGTCGTTTTGATAGAGTTCCATTCTCAAGAATAGGAATCAGAATGTTCAATCTCTTTGTCGACAGTGGAATTACTAATGAAGACCCTTTCAAGTTCCTTGAAGGTTGCCCATTTTTGTATGCATATTATCGAGTTTTAACTGGCAAATGGGATTGTTTGGCTATACTGGCAGTTCCTGATAACATTACTAGTATAAAGTTTCTTGCTGACTTGGAAGTAATATTGAAGAAGTGGGGTCTGGATTCG
>JABCSP010000239.1 GCA_018238825.1 Candidatus Thorarchaeota archaeon
AATGATGATATAGCAAGTTTCTCAAGCCGTGGACCAGCTCCAGACCAGTCTCCATGGAATGAGCCTGCAAACTGGGGTCGACCAGACTGGAATCTAATTAAACCTGACATCTCAGCCCCTGGAGTTGCAGTTCGCTCTGCAGCACCGGGCGGAGGTTATGCGAGCATGCAGGGAACCTCAATGGCTTGCCCCCATCTTGCTGGTGCTGTTGCTATCTGCTTGCAGAAAAATCCAAGTATTGACTATCTAACGCTATATAATATTTTCCTCGATGAAGTAGACGAACCTCCTCAGGGCGCTCCTTATCCAAATAATGATTATGGTTGGGGTAGGTTAAATGTCTATGCAGCACTGAATGCAGTGCCACCTCCGGTGCCACATCATAATATAAGAGCAAGATATTTCTCTGCACCTGCAGCTCGAGAACTAGAATTTTCAACGATTCAACCTGGTGGAGTCTTCAGAAATTCGGGAACGTTTGATGAAAGCGATATTCCGGTGACCTGTTTAATCCAATTGGGTGGCAGTACAGTTTACACAAGCAATAGAACAATTGCCTTCTTGGCGATGAATTCCGAGACTTTAGTCACCTTTAATAATTTTACCCTCGGTACGTGTGGTTCACATTACCAAGCAATTGCCTTTTCAAGCTTACCTGAAGACACCTTCTTTAACGATGATACCATGACATTGGATTTTGCTGCAGCGCGCGTTTATGAAATACCGACGCCAGGATGTCTTGCCTGGAAATATCCAAATGCAGACAGTGGTGTTGTGCCTGTTCCAACAAATGCAGGTTGGATTCTTGCAACCTCAACTGAGATTCAACAGATTTCCGCCTTAGATAGTGATTGGTGGGTAACTGCAGGTGCGGCAGATAGTGCACACCAGGATCTTCAACTCTATGGTTTCCAGCTCGACGCAGCAGATACTCTTATCGAACAACTTACAGTTGAGTGGTGGGGTCATCATGGCAGTGCACCACATGACCAACTGACTCTCTACTGTTGGAATGACCAAACAAGTACCTGGTCACAGAGAGTAAGGATGAATAACGCACCTAACGATGTTCAATTGAATACGACATTCAACATCGATTCAGCAGGTATGTTTGTGAATAATAGTAATGTTATGTATGTAAGTACGGGTGCTGATGTTTATGTGAAGTCTTGTTGTCCGTTGCTCTTCACGTTTAACGGTGAGAGGAATGTTTTTATCGCAGACTTCATTTCCGGTGGTGATATGGGTACCTGGATCGGTCGCGTACTCGGCCAGAACCTCTATCTGCCACCCGACTATGATGAGTACGTGAAGATAGATGAAGAGAACCTTGTGTGTGTGGATGGCAAGTACCGGATGACACTTAATGAGATGCTTCAGGAAGTAACTTATTTAGATGAAGCAAAGCTCTATGTTGTGGATCATCCGACAGAGTATGACATCTATCCGCACGAGGCTTTGCTCTGGCCTGGGTATCAAGGGTTAACTGTTTATGCCTCAGAAGAGCAGCCGATCAAAGCAGCTTATGATGCTCAGGGTCGTGATATTCTGTATACCTTGAAAGAAGCCGATCGTGTCTATGTGCCGTTTGAGAAGCTTGCGATCACTGGTTTTGCCAAACCGTTTGAGGTAATCCTTGATGTGGGTGAGTTGAGTAATCCTGGTTCAGCAATATTGTATCTCTATGGTAGTACGCGTTTTCCAGATGCGGCTTGGATTGAACCGGTAAGTGATATCTACAAGGCGAGCAAACAGGGTCTTAAGGTAAAAAGTCCTAAGGTAGAAGTGATTGATGAGCATGGCAGGTGGCGAGAGGTTAGTTCCTGTGGTATGCCGGCGGGTCATAAAAAGACCGTGACCTATCCGTTATATGATGATCAGGGTAAATCGATCTTCAAGACCGAGGATCACCGGATCCGGCTCAGTTTAACCCAGGAGGTCTATTTTGATAAAGCCTGGGTGAGTTGTGCTGAGCAGGATGATTATCAGTTGACCGAGCTTATGCCAAGCTTAGCGGATCTGCACTATTATGGTTATGCTGCGTATACTTCAGCAGATGGTAAGTATCCGGGTGATTTCTGTTATGAGGACCGTGTTGCCCAGAACCATGCGAACGTAGTTGGATACTATACGAAGTATGGTGATGTGAGTGAGCTGCTAAATGGTGCGGACAGTCGTTATGTGGTAATGAGTCATGGTGATGAGATTGCCTTAGAGTTTGATGCCGCAGACCTGCCCGAGCTCAGAGAGGGTTGGACGCGTGATTTCATCTTTGCGGCGAAAGGTTTTTACAAGATGGCGCGGCCGGGTCGTGCGTATGCCTATTCAGTGGAACCTTTGCCCTTCTATGGTATGCGTGAGGATCTCTCAGCCAATGGTGTAGGTTATTATCCGTATGATCCATCGCCCAATCTCTTTGCTTCACTCATTGGTCGTCTTTATGCAAAGCTTGTTTGGGATTATCCGTTTACCTTAGATGATGCATTTGCCATTGTAAAGACGCATCTGACAGGTCAAGTGAAACAAGCCTATCCCGAAGATCCTGAGCTCGTTGCCTATCGTCAGACATGGAATACGCGTCATGTGGGTACCTTTTTCCCGAGCTATTATGCTGACTTGCCACCGTATGTGAACAGTGAGGGTGTGCCGCTCCGCGAGGTTGAAGGTGACTGGACAAGTCATCTTGCTTGTTTAGGCATACCATTTGGTGATCACTCGTTACATAGTAACTATGTGCGGCTCTGGATGGTGACGACTGTGCCGGTTGGTATCGAGGAACTCAAGACTCTTGTTCCGACACAGTTCAGCTTTAGCATTGGCTATCCTAATCCCTTCCGTAGTGCGACGACAATGCATTATACAATACCCTCTAAGACCGAGGTGCATCTTGATATCTACGATGCGACAGGTCGTTTAGTACAACGTCTTGTTGATGGTACGCAGAAACCTGGTGTTTACAGTATGAGATGGGATGGTATAGATACTCGTGGATTAAAGTGTGCCTCTGGTATTTACTTTGTGAAATTCGAAGCTGGCGATTACACATCTACAAGAAAGGCAGTGCTATTGAAATAATGTCATTAAGGCCGGGGGGAGTTATCCCCCCGGCCCAAACCCCATGGCAAAATCAATAAATAAACTAAAACTCTGTTGGTATGGCAAAAGTATTTTCTTGAAAGAATATTTTCGCGTGCTTAAAAACAAGGGGGTCGGGGGCGCGAATCGTTTTGTGAAAATGATATATAATGCAATCAAAAATGAGCGACTAATAGAGCACGATAAGAAAGCCATTGTTCACTTTCTTATACCTCCCATACCATCACAGTCCTTTGCACGCCATTTACGCACTTACACCGACAGTTTAATCCTCAAACAAAAGATCCAGCATTTGGGTGATGTTCTTATCTCTACCACAAGAGAATGTCCATATAATTGTTGGTATTGCAGTGTGAAAAATACACCTCATGGGGAGATGAAGATAGAAGATATCAAAAAGACAATTCACACTCTTAAAGAGTGGGGAACAAGCACTATTGGATTCACGGGTGGAGAACCGCTACTCCGTACTGACACTGACGAAATAATTCGTCAATATTCAGACGAATTGACTTTCATCATCTTCACTTCCGGATATGGATTAAATCCAGCAAGAGCCAAGAAACTGAAGGAATGTGGCCTCTTTTATATCGCAATAAGTCTGGATAGTTATGATAAAGCTGAATATGATAAGACGCGGGGTGTCAAAGGGGCTTATGAGCATTCCATTGAAGCGATCAAAAATGCTAAACAAGCCGGACTGTATACGATTATCCAAAGCGTCATAACGAGATCAATGCTCGCTAACAAACGGATATTGAAATTCATTAATTTCGTAAAAGAACTCGACGTTGAAGAATTACTTCTATTAGCACCCCTAGGAACAGGGAGAATCTTCGATTGTGATAATGAAGTATTCCTTAGAAAAAATGAGCACGACCAATTGAAAGTGCTGCATGATGAAGCAGTGAAGAATATGGAGTTACCAAAAATCTATTCATTTGCTGACATGGAAGATCACACCAAATTAGGATGCGGTGCTGGCATCTATCATTCTTATATTGATATTAATGGTGATTTATGGCCATGTAATTATCTTCCGATTTCGCTGGGTAATATTCTGAAAGAACCAGATACTGTTTATAAACGATTGAAAAGATATTTCAAGAAACCATGTAGCCATTGTATTTTGATGAAAGAGAGAATGAATTTGCAGAAATTGTCAAACGGGAAATTGCCTATCCCTTTTGAAAAGGCAAAAAGATTTCTTGAAGAACATATTGAAAGCATAAGGAATGAGGATATACCAGATTTTTATACATCAGTTGGGAGATATTATGACTAATAAGTGCAA
>JABCSP010000240.1 GCA_018238825.1 Candidatus Thorarchaeota archaeon
TGCTGAGCCACCCATTTCTTTTTGTAGCAGTTTACTAGTATCAATCTGAATCAGGTTATCTCCTTACCCACATTATTTGCAGAACAATTCCTGCGAATATCAAAAGAAAAGCAGTAAGTCCATTTCCAAGAAATCCAAATATTAGTCCACCTAGTATGAGAATTGCGGGAACGTTATTTGCATTAAAGTTGAAACTCATATGATTATTCACCTCCTTGAAACCAATAATACTTTCGGTTATCTCTAGGACGTCAATGTTCAATTAATAATACTATTGACACTTTTCTATTTAAAAGTAACTACCGGATTCAAAATACCATCTTAGATGGACTTGGGGTATAGGCTGACGGGGTCAGGTTACCAGGGGAACTTTCCCAGTACCTGTTTTTTTGTTGAACCACCCTTTTCTTTTTGCAATGTTTTGTCAAAATGAGTTGAATCTATCTTCCTTACGGGATCATTTGGATTTTGAGATATCTGTCAGAATACGTTTCATGTCATCGAGTGATTCATCGAAGTCTAATATCCGCTCCTCAGGATCTTCAATACTTCCAAAGTATTCACTCGTAAATTGCGAGAATATTGTTTAAGTACAAGTTTTCGGATTTTCTTGTATATTCAACAATAGAAGGTAGGTCAATGAAAGAAGCAAGTAAAATGATTGCATATTGTGGTCTTTTTTGTCAAGAGTGCCCCTCATATACAGGAAAGATTGCTGACTTGGCAAGAGATCTTCGTAAAGAACTTAGAACATACAGATATGATAAGATGTCTGAATTACTCTCTACTTTCTCTTTCTTTCAAGAATTCAAAAATTACCCAGAATGTTATCAAGTACTCGGTGGACTAGTTAAAATGCGCTGCAAGCATGGATGCAAGAGTGGTGGTGGTCCTCCTTTCTGTAAGATACGAAAGTGTTGTGAGAAGAAGGGTATTGCTGGTTGCTGGGAGTGTGATGAATTCAAGACCTGCGATAAGCTGGATTTCCTGAAGATATCACATGGAGATGCTCATCTGAAAAATCTTAGGATAATGAATAAGCATGGAGTTGATCATTTCTTGAATGGGAAGAAGTACTGGTATGTAAAGCCTAAAACATGATATTCCATCAAGGTTCTAGAACGTCAAATCAATATCTTTCGTAAGGATTGCTAATTTCCACTACGAGATCATTTGGATTTTGAGATATCCGTCAAAATATGTTCCATATCATCGAGTGATTCATTGAAGTCTAGGATTTTCCCCCTCGGAATCTTTATCATCCCCAAAGTACTCACTCACAAACTCAATCATTTCTTCTTTGAAATTTTCAAGGACCGATTCAATATCCCATTTTCCTTTTCGAATCAAATGATTATCAGAGGTCTTTCGGAGTGAGTATCACATTTTCATATTTCTTTTCTTTGATGAAACGTCTTAATTGATCATCAATCGTGAGAAAGTGACATCGATTACTCAAAGCTGTTGCATAAAGTAGATTGTCAATCATATCAGAATGTCCTTTCTGATAGAAACTGAGTGCGACTAGGTAATCATTTGCATCTGTTGGAACTTCTTCATAATATCCCGTCTTAGTGATGCTTAACAATCCCTTTCTAAAAATCGCATCTTGATAGTTGCCCTTTTTTATCTGTTTGATTGCCATCCAACTGCTCTCAAGCAAGCTTAGGCCGGAGTAGAATGACTTAATCCCCTCTGAGTTCAATTTTGAAAGACTGTCTATCACTTCCTGCTCCACTTCTATTCCTAATGTGGGTAAGAGAAAGGATGTGTCAAGAAGAATCCTCTGTATATTTTGACTGTTCTTCAAGGCTGATAGACTCCATTTCCTCTATTGTCGTTGACGCAAATTTCTTTCCATGCATAGCAAGTGTTATTGGATCTGGAACTGGTTCAATGATAATGCGATTTCCTTCAACTGTAATGAGAATCTTCATTCCAATCTCAAGACCTGCTGCTTCTACAACTGCCTTTGGTAGATACACTGTATGTTTTTTCCCGATTTGACTTTCGCTAGTCAGCCCCATGTACATTCACCTGACTTGACCGAATTAGTCTGATAATTATATCTATGTCAGGATACTATATAAAATCATGGTTTCAATTAATCTACCATCTTTCGTATAAGAATCAATCACAGGAGTGCATGTTACGGTTTATTGAAGTTCTCTACGATTCTACAAGTTTATAATCTTAATCCGGTTACTAAGTAACTGGGTGTTACCAGTGTCCACAGTTAAGTTTGACCTTAAGGATGACCTTGAAGAGTTGCAAGCGCGTTTATACCTTGACACACGAAAGCGGCTTACTAAGAAGGAGATCCTAGAGATTGTATTCAGGATGGGACTTGAAAACTACGACCTCATTATCAAGGAAATTCAATCCAAAGAACAACCTCTCGACGATGATATCATCCAGAAGGTCCTCTCCTTGGCTGAAGATTTGGGACCTGGAAGCGAAGATCTCTCATCCAAAGTAGATGAGATAGTGTATGGTGGCAGCTGAACATGACTGTATTCATAGACAGCAATATCATTATCGCCTTGCTCAATTCTCGTGATAAGAACCACTCAAGAGCAAAAGAATTACTTGAGGAACTGAAGGAGCCAAAGTTCGGGATGCGCATCACCAACGATTACGTCTTGGATGAAGTGGTGACGACCTTGTGGATGCACACACATCGAAAAAGTATAGTGAACAAGGCTTACAAGCTCCTTCGTCATACTCCTGAGTTCATTAGGTTTGAACACACAATTCCTATAGTTCTTGACCTTGCTTGGGAGAAGTGGGATCTATTTGCAAAATGGCCGGAGAAACCCCTAAGCTTCACGGATTGTTGCATTCTCTCATTCATTGATAAGAACAATATTACATACCTAGCTACTTTCGATTCAGATTTTAGTGGTTTCTGCAATCTTATGAGTAGTTGCCCCTAAAATGGTAAAGACAGCTTGTTTCGACTTCGGACAAGGAAAGGTGCAGGCTATCAATGGGAAACGAAATGCAATCCCCCCCAACCAGTCAATTTGCAGTTCAAAATCATTCTTGAGGATATAGAACAGTCCTTCTGCACTGAGGAAATCTTGAGCAACCAAGAAATCGATGACCCGTTTTTTTATTCTTTCGAGGAACAAGTGTTCCACCACAAACACAACCCACGTATGGAAGATTCTCTCTATGACAATAATCATCAAACGCATCATGTGAAAGAGCATCAGCTCTCCAATTCTGTTCCCGAGGAATCCACCTCATACTAACTTTAACTCCCTGATGACGCAATCGATTCCTGACCTGCTTTGCTCTGTTATGTAATGGAATAATCCTTGGTGACCGAACTTGATACTCTCCCGTCATTTGCCTTATCACTAACTGACTGTCTCCCTTAACTTGGACTTGGTCGTTTCTCTTACATTGTTGTTCGACTACTTGGAGTCCCCTGATCAGCCCCTCATATTCAGCGACATTGTTAGTGAATCTGGGACCATTCCCCACGATTCCCTTTCCAGATGTAATATCTTTCCCATTGGTACGCAATACGAAACCGAATGAGGCTATACCGCCAGGATTTGTTGGTTCACACGCTCCGTCGAAGAATAGAATGTACATCATAGTCCTTGACTCACTTTGCTGATCACAATCAAGTGTTCATTTGGGAATAATATCTCCACTACAAAGTAAGTTTGCTAAGAGAATGTACTTATTATCAATCAAGATCGACTGTAACCTGAGGTTTGGTGTCATTGACAAAAATAATCTCTATTTCAGTGGAGGCCTACGACCTGTTAGAAAAAGCGAGGTTACCAGGCGAGGAGTTCAACGATACAATCTGCCGTCTAATTAAGTTAAGAGAACAAACTGAATTCTTCAAACGCCAGAGCCAAATTGTTGAAGATGAGGATTTCTTTCCACTTGATCAATCTTGAGATTGAATTAAGTTAAATAGATACTTTCATATACTCTGTCATACCCAGTATACATGATTGAGATGGGCGATGTTCTTTCAGTAAGAATGGATAAGGAATTAGAGAAACGTCTAGCTTTCCTGATGGATCGAAGAAAGATAGTGGATAAATCATCATACGTAAGACAGCTCATTGATAGGTCTCTCTCGGAGGACCTTCTTGACTATCTAGCTGAAGAAGTGACTGCAAAGCGCATCAGTTTATGGAAGGCTGCTTCCATTGCTGGCACTTCACTCAGAGTGATGATGAGTGAATTAGCAAAACGCAACATCTCGGTGTATGATGAGCAATCACTCACAGAGGACTTGATTTTTTCAGAGGGATAATGAATTGATTGCAATCGTCAACTCATCTCCTCTCATATATCTGGGGAAACTCGGTTTACTTAGCTTACT
>JABCSP010000241.1 GCA_018238825.1 Candidatus Thorarchaeota archaeon
GAAGATCAAGCAGTCTGCACAGCAGCTTATCTTCACACTCACTCAACAGTATGTTGCCCGAGGTGGGCAAGTCATTTTCTCAAGCGTTGACCTCACACCTGGCATTCCTAAAATCATGAGAAATGTTCCAGCTGTTCTACCTGGAGGAAAGGAGACCGAGGTAACCTACGGTGATTATGAAGATGAAGCCCGTATGTTCTTCAATGCCTTCATGGAAGTCATGATTGAGGGTGATTCAAAAGGCAAAGGATTTGGTTTTCCAAAGCCAAACATTGTCCTTCGAGAGGAGTTCATGACTCCTGAGAACGATGAGTCATGGAGACTTGTTGCTGAATTAACAGCAAAACATGGTTCCCCCTATTTTGAGAATTACTTGAACTGGCGTTCATCAATAGAGGCTGGATGCAGCAGTTGTTGCTCACACCTCTGGACCGCAAGTAGTGACGAAGAGCTTGAAGAATTCCTCAGCGGCAATATGGTATTTGGAGCCTCACAGATGGTGACTCCTAACTTCGGTCGTGCCGCTTGGATTGGTCGTGCTGATGAAGACAGATTCTTTGAGAAGATCGATGAATACATGGAGATGTCCAAGGAAGTCATTCTCGAGAAGAAGCGACTCATGGACAAATTGATGGCAAGCGGAAGTGTTCCCTTCTATACTCAACCCAAGCCTAATGGAGAACCTCTCATTGACATGAGCACTCGTGAGTTCTTGTTAGGTACTGTTGGTTTTGATGAGATGGCTCAGGTTCTGACCGGGTACCAGCTTCATGAACAAGAAGGAACTCGCTTTGGAATCAAAGTCCTCAAACACCTCAAGGAAAAGGCTGCAGAATTCCAGGATGATCTTGGTCTTCATTTCGGTGTAACTCGTACTCCCGCAGAAAGCGCAGCTGGTCGACTTGCAGTGAAGGACTACAAGGCCTACCCTGGCATGAGAAAGTATCTCAAGGGTGACGCACCTAATGTCTACTACACGAATAGCACAACATTAGATGTGAGTGCTAATCTTCCACTTTCAAACAGGATAAAGACAGAAGGTATGTTCCACCCCTGGATGGATGGTGGTGCGTTGACCCACGTCTATCTTGGTGAGGCCAACCCTGACCCTGATGCTCTCTGGGAATTGACAAAGAAGATTGCAACTAAGACCCTAAACTCTTACTGGAGCTTCACTAAAGATGTGCTTCAGTGCCCCTCTTGCAATTATCAGACTGGTATTGATTGGAGGAGTGCAAAATTCGCATCCGTTGAAGATCTATCTAGGATTTCCTGTGACAGGTGTGGATACGTAGGTGTGGAGATTTTCAGCCGGATCACTGGATATTTACAGGCACTTTCGAGCTTCAATCCTGCAAAGAAACAGGAGTTCCTTGACAGACACAGGTACACTCTATAATTCTTTATGACTGACTCTATTTTGTGCCAACATTCTTCCGAGTCTTCCATAGTAAGATAACAGTGCAAATAGGAATGTAATAAGAGGAACTCCCACTATCACATATGCTTCCCATCGATCTAAATGTAGAGTAGGTACGAAATAGAGCGTGAGATATGCAACTAGATGTAGGATGATTACTCCAATGCTGGTTACTTGTTCATTTCCATCTACTGTATAGTGTACGTGACGATTGTAGTCCTTCAGCTTGTGATTCTCCCAGAAATAACTGAGAATCAGGATTGATACTGGCCACACAAGAAAAATCTCTGGCTCAAAAGATAGACCAAACTTCAGAACCATTAATACTGCGAATATGAATCCACTAAGAGCATTGAGATACAATAGTGTTGAATTTTTCATCCTCAATTACAAAACACCCTACGAAAACAGGATACATTGACTGGTTCTAAATCTAACTATCTACAATCGTTAAGTTCCTTTAATCCTGCGAAGAAACAGGAGTTCCTTGATAGACACAGGTACACACTGTAGACAGATTTATTCTATCTATGCAGTAATTCTATTTAGGGGCTTTCTAAAGTACAGAGGTTAGACTATGTCATACTATTCTTCAGAACTAAATTGTCCATATTGTGGAACAAGACTGACTGGACAGGAGATTGATTTTATCCAGAGAGGGACGACAGTCAGATGTAGAGAGTGTGGAACTCTTCTGACGAAAGATAGATTTGAATCAACTGGAGGGGCTTTGATTGACACACCAATTTCTCCACAAGGTTCAATCCGCCCTAGGTATCAACCTCAACCGCGAAGAGGAACTGGAGCAATTATCTTCTTTATTGGATTTATTATCCTAAGTTTGGGACTGTATTCCTGGGTCTTTTATATCCCCATTTTCAACGAGTTCATCTATGGAGAGATTATTGGTGCTGTTGCCGTGGTGAAGGGGCTTCTCAATCTCAGGAAAGAGGTTGCGAATCCTTCTGCTATTTGGATTATGGCATTAGGGCTTTTTCTTTGGATTTGTGCATGGTTGAGTTGGTTTCTCTATATCCCCATTTTGTCTGATGCTTTCATTGGTGAGTTTGGTGCATTGGGTCTGATTATTTTCGGATATTTGAAATCAAGATGAGAGATAAAAAAAAATCACTCCAGATATCACCAAGCTTTCAGTTCAATCAATACTACCAAATCCAAAGGTTCCTTGACAGACAAAGATACACACTCTAACCTCTCACAAAGGCTAAATATCGGACAGTAATTAGTAGAGAATGGTGGTAGTAGTAATATGTCGGAAATACCAACTCCTGATTACTCGGGTGGATCAAAGGGACTACATCGTTCACGAAACAATCGTATGATTATGGGTGTTTGTGGAGGAATTTCAGAGCATTATAATATTAATTCCACAATTGTTCGAATTGTAATGGTTTTGCTTGGCTTCTCAGTTATCGGAATCCTTGGCTACATTGTTATGGGACTCATTATCCCTGAAGAGTAGGTTTCAATGACTCTGCGTAGATACAAAGGTCATCTATGAGTTGGACATACGTTTGCGCTATCCTCTACAATTAGGAATCTGCAATCTTGACCTTTTTCTGCCACTGCATTGGCAACAGCTTCCTGAATAGAGTCAAAACCTTTGATGAACATGCGATCAAGATTTGTCTTATCAAGACGGGTCACCATCCATAGTTCCCTTTCAGCTAAGAATGGAGGAATAGATCCTACTTTGTGCCATCCAAGCTTGTAGTTCACCTTAATTTCTTCAAACTTGGCTGCGAGATCACTGGGACTTTTACCTGATTGGAGCATCTGCGCATAATCATCGGGTCCAATTCCGTCATAACATGATGCTACTAGGATAAGAATTCCACCTGGCTGGAGAGTGAGAAGGCAGCTTTCAAACCCCTTTTGTGCTTGGTAGAGGTTCTGATCAAGTGGACTGTGAACCACAGAGATAACAACATCCGGTGATTGATTGACAATCGGGGAATAGATATCCTTTGCGAGTTCTGCACCCTTGTATAATTGCGTAAAGATGTTTCCTGCGAACACACCCGCGATATTGTGTGCGCCATCGAAAACTACATTGATTGCAAAAGTAGGGTGACCTTCAATTATCACTCCTGCAGCCTCTTCAAAATCTTCATGAAGTGGATTGCCTCGAAGTGCCAACATTCGAGCTTCATCAAGTAGTGCCATGGAGTGGTTCTTTTCAATAGCCTCAAAGGCGCAGATTCCTGGAATTAAGCTCTTCCTCCCGCCTGTGAACCCTGCGAAGTAATGTGGTTCGATTGAATTTATCGGGATAAATGCTTCATATTCGGATATTATTTTATTTACCAATATCGGGGTTCCGCGTGAAGTTTCTCCAAGATTCAAGAAATCATCATTCTTGGAATCATGAAAGATTAATTGCTTCCTCAGGTCATCGTAAAATTCACCGAGTATCTGATTTTTCAGGTCTTCTTCAGTTGGAAGTCCATGGGTGCCGCTTGCAATAATCACACCAAATTCCTTGCCTGCAAGAAGAGGAAGCACATGCTTGAGTATCTTCGGGGTTGGAGTAGCTCTTGCATGGTCATTTAGAATTAATAGGAATGAGTCGTTTTCCTCTATGAACTTCGATAGTGAAATAGAATCAGTTGGATGATCTAATGCGGTTTGTATGATCTCATCTTCTCCCATAGATGTATGAATGACCTTTGGTCTAATAATCTCTACAGTACAAGAAGCCGGTATCTTTACCTCTTGTTTAGAACCGTTGTAGTACAATTCAATTTCCGGAGCTGCCATAGATGAAATATTATTTTTCTAACATAATAATCTAGTTGTTCTTGCTGTATCTACTAGATTGCAATGATTGTCAACCAGATTCCAAAAATCGATATGAATGTTCCAAGAGCCACCTTCCAATTTACAATTTCATCAAGAAGCCATATAGCGA
>JABCSP010000242.1 GCA_018238825.1 Candidatus Thorarchaeota archaeon
CTGTAGAACCCAGTATTGCACCTAGCGAAGCTCCTAGACTCTTGATAGATGCAACATAGAGTAAGGATGCAAACGCAAGACCAAACACGCCTACGATAGTCAGGATTCTCACATTTCGTTTTGATGGTGTGTTCATTCCTTTCCTACGATATGCATAGAACAGTGGTACTAAGAAAACGGAACCAAATGCGAGCCTGATAACGTTAGCATCAATGGGGTCTACATTTCTCACTCCGCTATCTATCATAATGGTTGCGATTGCATACATGATGCTTGTCAATATTGCAAGAGCGTATCCAGAATAGTTCTTTGTTTTGTGAGTTGAGATATCCTCATCTGCTGTATTGTTAGATTGCTCTCGAGTAATGATTGCAATACCGAGAACTGCCAGCACTGCGCCGGACAAACGAGTGACGAAGAATGTTTCTCCAAGAAACGCAATTGCCAGTAGGTATGTGATAATGGGATACGTGTTTGCGATAGCAAAGGCGGAAGAAACTCCAATTCGTGCTTGACTAGCGAAGTAGATGAAGTCTCCGAAGGCTGCTCCAAAAAGAACAGATAATGCTAGGAAGATTACTGTTTGGGGTGGTATATTGAGATTTGCAGTTCGAAATGGACTGAATGCTAACAATAGCATGACGGGTAATGAAACCCACATCTTTACAGAGTTTGCAAAGACTGGTTTCACTTCTTTTCCCATCCATTTCACAACAACATTTTGAATTGCGAAAAAGAGAGAACTGAGTAATCCTGCGCCAATTCCAAACAATAATTCATTCATGATTCAAGTAAGTCCTTCATACAGTTTTCTTAAGGTTACACCGCATTATCGGAACTATATTTTGATTGATTGTAAGATGAAACTTATTCTGGATTATTCTTTGTTAATACTAAATTGTTTACCATTCTATTATTACCATCTTTGAAATATGTGGGCTGCTTCAGCTCCTATAGGTCTGAAGCAATCCATTAGAGATGTGCACTGACATTTATTTTTTAATTACTCCGATTTCTAAAGATTAGGTGCTACTTTCTTGAATGCTTCAAGGTGCTGCTGGATATCTTCTTTAGAATGCTGAACTGAAATAAGCCACTCCTCTTCAGCTCCATAGGCCATTGAAATGATTCCATTGTTTGCCATGGCAATCCAGTAAGCATGTGTTTTTTCATGATCCACTTTGGTCCACGTTCTGTAATTGATTACTGGTTCCTTCGTGAATAGTATTCCGCCAACTGCATTGATTCCTTGGACTATGGCTGGTAGCTTGTGATCTTCAATAATGTCTTGATAGCCTGATAAGAGGTTCTTGCCCATCTGAGCGATTTTATCATATTGATCGTTCGTGAGAATCTCAGTCAGAGTTATTTTGCAGGCTCGTATTGATAATGGATTGGCTGAGAATGTGCCAAATAGTCCCTCTTTACCAATTCCTGCCATTATCTCTTCCTTACCACCACAGGCTCCAATGGGTAACCCACCACCAATTGCTTTAGCAAGAGAAATCAGATCTGGTTTTACTCCAAAGTATTCTGTGGCGCCGCCTGGTGCCATCTTCACGCCCGTTTTAACTTCGTCGAAGATGAGTACAATATTAGATTCCGCTGTAATCTCTCTTAGAGCGCGTAAGTATCCTTCTTGCGGGGGAATAACACCTGCATTCATCATCATGGGTTCTACAATAATAGCCGCTATTTGACCACTATTATCTTTCACCAGTTGCTTGATTGCGTCAATATTATTGAAAGGCGCAACAAGTGTGTCTTTAACGGTGGCTTTTGTAATGCCTCCACCATATGGTATTGAATTTGGTTTGTCTGGTGGTCCAGCTTTGTCAATCGCAGGTCTCTTGCTGATGTGTAATGAATCAGAAATCCCATGATATGCACCTTCAATCTTGATGATTTTGTCTTTTCCAGTGTATCTTCGTGCTAACCTAATTGCATACAATGTTGCTTCAGAACCTGAGTTAACAAATCTGATCTTATCCATCGGAAATCTTCTAGCAAGTGCCTTTGCTGCTTCAATTTGTTCCGCATAGGGAAAACCGGGCATTGTGCCGTAATCTAGGTTCTCTTTCAATCCCTTCATCAGTTTAGGATGTCTATGACCAACGAGGAGAACACCCCAGCAGAGGTTGAAGTCTATGTATTCATTACCATCTACATCCCACAGTTTCGACCCCTCTCCCTTTTTGACAAACATAGGATACGGCTTATAGGTCGGGGCTGATCCCCCTATCCCTCCGGGCAGGAGTTCTATTGCTTCAGCAAACAATTTCTTGGATTGCTTGGTCCTTTGATTATACTGTTCTGTAATCTCTGAAAGATACGATTCACCTGTCATTATTGTTCACACTCGGTATACAATCTTGATGAATCATTATTCATAAATGCAACATATAACAATACTGTTCCGTTTGAGTTCAAAATGGCTGTTACAATCCGTAACAATCAATTAAACGGCAGATGAACTGGCACCTTAATCCCCATCTCATTACGCATTGATCAACTGACCTTCAATCTAATATTATTCAAACTCAGCAAATCCAGATTACTTTGGACCCGAATCGATGAGTGGGCTTAATCCTTCGTGGAAAAAGCCCATTTTTGAGGCTAGTTACAAATTATAACCAGTTTCTAACCAAATAATTACTTTCCTAACTGATATATAGTCGTTTACAAATTCTAAGAACATTCATTCAAGTAGAATATCATTCTATTCGGAGGAGAAAAAAAAAGTGACTGAAGAACGTACTAGAGAAAGAGCTTCCACGGGTTATGGAGGCGCAAGTTTATCATTCATTGCTGTGTATGGTGCAATTAATGGTGCACTAGCATTAGTTCCGATATTTCCATACTTTGGTGGTGGTGGTTTCATACCACTCTCGCTTGTATTCTCTGCCATTGGCCCCTTGATTCTTGGTCCTGTTGGTGGGATTATTGCAGCAATCCTAGGTGGCGTCATTGGAATGTTTGTTAGCCCAGCAATGTTCCCATTAGGTCTTCTTGATGTAGTACTAACGGGTATACTCCCTGCAGTATTTGTTGCCCTGATATTTAATACAGACAAAGCATTGGATTGGATACTGTCAATTCTTGCAGTTGTACTTACTGGAATAATGTTCATTATATTTCCATATGTTTGGCCAACAATTGCAGGATCATCTGCAGGCATAGTATTCTGGAGCACAACTCTCGTGTTCTGGGTTCCTTGGCTAATTATCCTATTTACGCCGTTAGGAAAATCGTGGATTCCAGAATGGTCTCGTGGTGAAGATCCAAAGAAACAATACTTCGCAGTCTTCTTGGGAATCCTTATGGCTCTTGAAGTCTTCTACTACTGGTGGGGTGCACCATACTGGTACCTCTTCTCCTATCCAATTGATTTAGCGATAATTGCTAATCTGGGTTACCTTTGGTGGTGGCCAGTACTTGCAGCTATTACGACAATCATTGCGATTCCACTAGTGGAAGCACTCAAACGTAGCGGACTACCTAGAATACCACGTGCTATATGGTAAATCTTAGAAGCACTGATTGACTAAATCAGTGCTCTCCCTCTTTTTTCCCCGATATTTCTTCTATACTAATATATCCAAATATTTGAATTATGATTCAAAACAGATATATTGGACTAATTGGCTACCAGATTCAAATTGGAGTTTACTCCTATGGTGCAAAAATCTGTTGTTAAGGTTGACAACCTCACTTTTACATACGAGCGTGGACCTCTTGCCCTTGAAGAGGTTAGCTTTGAGGTTGGCAGTGGTGAAATCTTGGGCATTTTGGGTTCGAATGGAGCTGGCAAGACCACTCTTTGTTTTCACTTGAATGGAATCATTCCAACAGTTTTTACTGGAGTTGAGAAAGGTCGTGTAGATATTCACGGTCTTGATCCATGGGAAACCCCGATAATAGAGCTCTCTAAAATTGCAAGTATGGTTCTCCAAGACCCAGAAACTCAATTTACTACTACAAATGTGGAAAGCGAGCTGCAGTTTGGTCCGTGTAATCTTGGAATTGATCGTGACGAGATTCTGCGACGTGTTGCATGGGCTGCTAATGTGTGCGGGATAACCGGTTTAGAAGAGAGGAAGCCTAAAGAACTGAGTGGAGGGCAGAAACAGCGCGTTGCTCTTGCAGCTGGTTTAACAATGCTTCCAAAGGTTCTGATTCTTGATGAACCCACTTCACAGCTGGATCCTGTTGGTACAACCGAAGTCTTTGATGTGGTTCATGAGCTTGCGAAAAAAGAAGAAATGACCATTATGATTGCCAGTCACAAGACTGAGGAGGTTGCGAGACTAGCCTCCAAGATACTGGTCTTGCATGAAGG
>JABCSP010000025.1 GCA_018238825.1 Candidatus Thorarchaeota archaeon
GCATGGTTCCCATTTGCCCGAAATGTCATCGAGATACTACCGTCACAATTCCTACTTGGATTTGCTTGGTCATGTCTCTATGTAGGTGCTCTCAAGTTCGTGACTGAGAATAATGAAGATAGATCAACTGCGTCTGGCCTTCTTACATCCACGCTCTCATTATCAGGTGTCATGGGTCCAATTATAGCAGCTGTAATTTATTCAATCTGGCCAGGGTATACTCCAATCATGTTCTTTGCAGTCGGAATGTCCCTCCTCTCATTTGTAATATTCTGGCGAAGTAATCATAAGCGATCGAATATTGACCCTATCGAAACTGAAGATACAACATTAGAATTATTCTAAGTATAGAGGTGAATTGCGTCATGACTCTAGAGTTCATTGCTCGCCCAGTTGTTCGAGAAGTACTGTTCCAATTGATTTGGGGAGATCGATTCGAGAGCGAGTTGGAATCAAAGATGACAAGCAAGGAAACTGATTTCTCAAAGATTAGAGAACGTCTTCTGGATGAGGAACTAGTATACCAGCTAAAGGGTGAACACGGAAGTCCGTACCTTAGCCTTACTGACAAAGGGCTTGCAGTAATCAGTAGACTCTACGACATTGAGAGGATTCTCTCAGGAGAAGATATTGATACTGAATAAATGCCATACAAAATATGGTGTTCTAGGATAACATATCCTATAATGTGAGGAAATCTATTCCGATTCATATTTTAACTCAAGAGGGAAAAGAAAACTAGGAGTATCTAGCCATGAATGAAGCTCATTTGAAAGCCTTACGATGTCCTCAGTGTGGAAAGAATTTGCAACTTAATGGAGGCTTCACTTCTAGTGAAGAGATAGTTGATGGTAAGATATCGTGTGAGAAAGGTCATACATGGGATATCACTAATCGAATACCGTCTCTAGTATATCCACAGATTCGTAAAGAAGATGCAAAGTGGATTGCTGAGTACGATGAGATGGCTGAAAAATATGATGAGCTAGTGGAGCAATACAATGAATTTCTTGGTGTTAACTTGATGGAGGAGCGATCTAATTTCAGTCAATTCATTCCAATTGAAGGGCCCGTTAGAATTATCGATGTCAGTATTGGGACCGCAGCTAATTTCATGGCACTCTATGATTCATTCAAGAAGCAAATGGGGCGGTTCAAGCTCCACGGAATGGATCTCTCTACTGGAATGTTGAAAGTTTCTCAGAGGAAAATTGCAGAGATGGATTTTGATGTCAGTCTAACATATGGCAGTGTCTTCAATCCACCCTATTGTTCTTCACACAGGGGGAATCAATACTTTCTCTGATATTCATGGTGCATTAAACGAGATGCTCAGACTAGTAAAATCAAGCGGAATTGTCATAGTTGTGGATGAAGGTCTCTCACCCCGAATGAGAAAGACCGACAAGGGGAAAGCAATAATCAAGGCTAACAAGCTCTTCGATGCAAGACCACCACTTCAGTTTCTACCAAAGAAGGCTCAGAATCTAGAGGTTTTCTATGTCATGAACGAAACCTTCTATCAAATGACCTTTACTAAGTGACAGAATATAATCCAAAAGTCATGGTCAAATAGCAAACTGCTATTGAACGTGTAAGTATAGAATTTTCAAAAAGAACTGGAAGTGCTCAGGTAGGTTCCCACAAGAGCACTTCGTTTACGGATGCACGTTTAAGCTGTATAGCATCTTCAGAGTGCTGCTCACTGTCACGGTCAGATTCAATGGTATCGATATCTCGACTCATTGTAATCTACCTGTACAAATATGAGTATCTGATAGCTTCTGTAGAGATCTGCTTCTTCAGCTTCTGTTTCTTCTTCATTGTCTTTGCTAATGCCATGTTATCTACCTCCGATAGACGTATGCGTATCCGATGGCATCAACCGTGTGGATTCGAGCCATCTTCTCGTTCTGTGTTCCAGATTCGTAGTTGTGTCGGTTTCTTCGATTCATTGTGAGTTACCTACCTTAATGTAAACCAAATTTCTATATAAAGTTTGTCATCCAAACCATTGGGTTGTTAAACCATTTAAAAATAAAACAATTTTTGGCTGAACCAATGGTTCAATAAACAAACTTATATTCTACAGAAATAAAATAAAATACGAGCACGGGTCCATTATTTTGGCCCGAACCGACCAATAGGTGCGGATAGACGTCGCTTCGGATAAGATTTGGAGCGCCCCCAAAACGAAAATGCATTGGTGAAAACGAAAATGGGCAAAGATAACATTGACAACGTCACTGACAAACTTGAGGGAATTGTCCTTACAAAAGATGGAAAAGCACCACAGAAAGAAATTGTTTTTGTCACAGATGAGGAGCAAGCATCTGTATTGGATGAACCGGTTAGACTCCACATTTTACAGGTTCTTAGAAACGGGATTGAAGACAAAATAACCACTAAAACTATTGATGAGAATGGAGATAAAATTACCAGAGAGCGTGTAGTACAACGAAATGCTCTTTCAGTAATAGAGATTGTTAATGAATCAGTTGCTTGTTGTGGACCGGATAAGGTTAGTAAGAACCAGGTGTATCATCACCTGCCCAAGCTCGAAGAAGGTGGCTATATAGCAGAATATGGTACAGTTACCTCTGGAGAACGTACTACTAAGTACTGGCGTAGAACTGCAAAGGGTTTCATTCTTACCAAAGGGGAATGGATTGGTGGAAGTGGAACTTATACGAAAAAGATGACCCCCTTTATTGAAACTATGCTTGAAACCTTCGACCTTAAGGTGTCTGAAGGAGAGAAGAAAGAACTCCTTGAATTGATGGTCAAAAGGATGGTAATGCAATTAGAATGGCGTACTAAGATTGCAGAGCTCGTTAAAGGCGATGTTGCAGATAAAATGATTCTTGATCAGTATGAAACCCTTGTGGACTACTACTCTCTGGGATCGAAAGAGTATGTAGACAACATCATGAAGATTAGAGAGATACTGTTCCCTGAAGAGCCCAGTATCTAATGAGCAGTGTCACGAACTATACAGTTGCTGCACAGACGTTGGTCTGAGTTTCAAGAACACCTTCTAGGCTCTTGATTTTGTCAACGACAAAGTTACTCAATTCGTCATTGTCTTGAAATTCAGCCTTAATGATTAAATCAAAGGCACCGAAGATTTGATAGACTTCTCGGGTTTCTTCCATCCCTTTCACGGTTTCGTACACATTAGTCTGGGTGGACATATCGACATTGAGCAGGATATATGCAGTCACA
The DNA here is from genome assembly GCA_018238825.1 of Candidatus Thorarchaeota archaeon. Classification (GTDB taxonomy): domain Archaea; phylum Asgardarchaeota; class Thorarchaeia; order Thorarchaeales; family Thorarchaeaceae; genus SMTZ1-45. The sequence continues at coordinate 3,226 of JABCSP010000025.1, forward strand.
GTCATCAGGTTCAGCCTTCTATTTCGTGATGAGTTCGGCTTTACAGAGTACCTCTTAATCCTTTCCGCATAACAATTTTGCACTACGCGGAGCAGAAACTGCAGAATTAGAGATTACCTTTCAAATGAATAGAAGTTTTTGTAAGATCTATTATGGCTAACTCTGGAACTGCAGATGATTCTGTCCAGGCAACTGCCCAACTAGAATCGTTAATCTTGACTATCAATAAGTGACCTTTATCAGACCCAGCAGTTCCGATGTAGAAATCCTGAGCAGATTTGGCTCTCTTGTATTTCACTCCATTTACAGAAACATTACCAGCTGCTGTTTCAGGTGCACGAATTATCGACTTAATGTCTTTCAGCAGATCCCAATTTTCAGTCTGCCAAACTATCGCTCCTTCTTTTGCCACAGCAAAAGCCTGAATCTTTGGATTATTCTCGTACAGTTGATACCATTGTCGACTAATTGCAGATTCCAAAACTAGACCTCCAATCTTGTATTTGGAGTGCAATAGGGAATCGTTTCCAATGGATGTTCCCCTATTCCAGTCCAAACTTAAACTATCTCAAATTTTACCCTTCAGTGTCTTTGCTGCCCGATCAACGTCAACATAAACACCATCTGGTGTTGCATCTGGTGCACACCATGCTATAACCCATTTTTCACCCTCAATCTTTGCTAAGATAAGGACACCATTTCCCTGAACATTGCGAGCCACTAGACTCTCAGGAGTTGATCTCATTGTGGAATAACGAACGTTATTCTGGGTAACTGCAGGACTGCGAGATTTCACTGCGGACATTAGACTACCTGCATCCGCTGTAAGATCCCAGTTATTACTTTGCCATAGGACTTGCCCACCTTCAGTTATTACACCAAAAGCTTGCACCATATTACCTGAACTATTGTATGCCATTGTGTATGCATCCATTACAGGATCGCTCATTGTAAATTCACCCCGTTGAATGTACGGTCTTATGCAGACTCCAGTAGCCTCACTAAATAAACAAATCTTTGATGGCCCCTTTGTAGAAGTTTAGAGAACACACTTATGCAAGGTTGTGATTTTTCATATGTATGGACTCAAAACCAATCTGGATGAGTGAAAAAGGGACCTTCCTTCGAGTTATTGTAAAACCAAACTCTAAAGAAAAGAAACTAATTGCTGGGAGAAATCCAGATTCTATCTTAATCAATCTAACAGGTCCAGCAAGAGAAGGGAAAGCAAATACAGAATTAGTGAAGAAACTATCCAAAATATTGAAAATTTCATCTATCACAATTAGGATTGTTGCAGGACACAAATCACGAGAGAAAATTCTCTTGATAGATGGTCTAAGTACTGAAGAAGTCGAGAAAATGCTCTCGATATAGGTAATTATATAGAGGGTATTCATAAAAAAATGCCCTGCAATCAATATATAGTCCAAGATAAAATGAATTTTGGAGGAACCATATTCAATGAAAATAGAGCAGACAAGAGCACTCCGGATACTCATTTTTACAGTAGGATTCGTCTGGGTTATGTTTGCTATGTTTGCTGGAAGATTTGCACAACTAGATGTTCTTATTGCTCTTATAGTCGAAACCGTTCTCCTCTATCTCTCAGTCTTTGAACGTAAACTGACCGAGAGAAATCTTACGATTTTCTTGCTCTTGACTCTCATCTATCTTCCCTTCTCATTTTTGGGTGGATTTTTCTCTGAGATGGTCTTGATGGTAGTTTCAGGAGTTATCATCTACGTTGTACTTACCGAACGTATCTGGTTCCGGAAACTTAGATCAAAAGTGGATTCTACTAAAGTACTACTTGCAGGAATTTACTCAGCCGGAATCTTCTATATCATCCTTGTAATGGCTCTTGGAGATTGGATATATCCGGGTGTAATTCTTGCCCTTGTTATTGAGGTCTTCCTACTCTACTGTGCGCTCTTTAGACCTCCGCCAAATAAAATGGAACTTGGTATTATCGGTGTACTGGCAATAGTGACACTAGTTGTAGGTAGTTTCCCCATCTTTCACCATGTTGTGATAATGGCTGTTGCAGGATTATTGCTCTATGGTGTAGTTCTTGCAGAGCCAAAGTTTCCCCTCACAAAACGAGCGTTAAGCACTGGAATTGTTGTAGGCATCATCATGACTTTTCTGGGAATATGGTTAGCTCTGAAATTAGGTGTTGTATTTTTAGTAGGAGCAGAGATGTTGGGAGCGATATTTCTTACACTGAGAGGGAAATATACACCAGAGGAGAATACTATCGTTGTAACTATTGCAAATTCTTCAGCTATGGTTACAATTGGAGTTTTAATCACATTTCCTGCAATTGCAATATTCGATCCTGCAAATCCACTTTTTGATATCAATCATGTCTATAGTAATCTATTCAATCCTTTGAACACTATTATTTTCATGATTCTTGTAACAGGTATTAGCGCCCTCTTTGGAATTATATTATTAGCACCATTTAGAGACCGATTTGAAAATGAAGCATGGCCACAAGTCCAACCTCAGGCATATACAATAAATTCGATTGGGGGAGATATTGAGGCAAAGAAAGCGGTCGGTATTGGTCTTGGTATATCAGGCGCTTGGGTGGGAACTACTAAAATTGCAGAAGGACTTTCAGGAGCCGATCTAAGCTCATTTCCGAATGCATTATCCCCTGTAATCCCTGCAGCATCAGCAGTTCCAAACTGGATTGGGCTAAGTAATTCTCCAATGATGGCCGGAATTGGATTCTTTGTAGGCTGGAAGAGGTCACTTGTTATTGCTATGGGTAGTCTGGCCTCATTCTTAATCTGGTTCCTTTTAGAAGGAGCTAGTCCAGCTGTGGACTTTGCAACCCATATCAAAAGGGCTGAGATTCTCTATATTGCATTAGGAGTCTTTGTGACTGTTATAGCAGGAGATTTCCTGAGTGGTCGAAAAGATAAGGGCAATGATGAGATGACACCAGAAGAATTTGAGAAGGAAACATCAGATGATATTCATGAGATAGATGGAGCAGTCATTATTGAAACTCCAATCAAGAGTAAAGAATTACTAAGTAAGCTACGGGTAAAGCAGGAGCTATTCTCAATAGAGATGTTCAAAGAAGAGATTGAGAGATTCAAAGAAGAGTTTCGTAAAATTATTACTGACCCACGAGGGTACTTGAAGTCTAGAAAAGGACATGTTCCACCTTGGATGGCATTTGTTTCCCTAGGGTTGTTTATGATTGTTGGAATAATTGTTTTCTCATTCATGGTACCATTTCCAGGGATTCAGATTCCGTGGCTATTGATTGTGATTGGCACACCTATTGCGATGGTTTCAGTATATTTCACTGCGAGAGCAATTAGTGAAACTGGAATGCTTGCAGGTTACATCACAGATATAGTAGCAATACCTGCAATATTACTGTTCCATGTAGGATTTTCAGTCATTACCACGTTTATGTCAATGCTTGGGGCACTTCAGGATGCTGCAATTGCACTCCTAGTACACCTCAAACTAGGGCGTCTGACAAATGTTCGTGGTACGGATATTTTGAAGGCAGTATGCGTAGGCGCTTTACTTGGCACTACAGCTGGTTCTTTCATAACATTCACCCTGTTTGAAACTTACTCAGGTTTTGGTGGTGCAGACCTTCCAAGTCCTGCAGCACAGTTATTCGGATTTCTTGTAGTGAGCCTCCAAGGAATTGGAGAATTTCAGCTCCCAGGAATGAGTCAATTTGGTGATGTTAATCCAGTACTAATAATGGCCTATCTTCTTTCTTTCGCCATTGGTGGATTTCTTCTAGGAAACGAGTTGAATAAGCGTGGACTAAGCCCCATGAGTCTAGTTGTTGGAGTTCTAATTCCTCCAGCAACAGCAGTAGCAATTCTAATTGGTGGCTACATTAATTATAGAGTTAAGAAACAACAGGATCCTGAAGAGCCCCTTTCAGATGAAAGTGCTATACAACAACAAGTAGAGTTACAGGATGCTAACTATAATAGAATAAGTAGGATACTCAGCGGAATCGTTGCAGGAGAAGCAGTTGTTATTGTTGTATGGGTTTTAGGAATTGCACTCTCTGCAATTTTACTTGGATTCTAAGATTCTTCTATTTGCGGTAAGTGTCTTCCAACGCCTTGTCCCATTCGTCAACCTCGGTTTCACTGCGTCGTTTTCTTCTAGCCTTTTTTCGTTCTTTACGGGCTTTTGCAGCTTCTTTTCGGCGGCGAGCAAGGTCTTTCTTTCGCTTCTTTTCAAGATCCTTATCTTCTTTGGTTAAAGTTTCTTTCACAACTTCTGTTCGTTTCGAGGACCAACTAATCACCATAGCAATAAATGGAAAGAGCAGAACAATCGGAAGAAAGAGGAGTAACATCATTTCTGGTTGTAGAATCTCCATACTATTCCATATTCCAATAGGTAGATCCAAGATTGTGGTTATTACTGCGGGACTCATTAGAATAAATGCAATAGCAACTACACTCAGGAATCTAATCACAAAACCTGTGATTGTAGAGCCGATAACATATAGTGATGATGGTGCTGCAGCCTTTGCAGTCAGTTCGTCCCTTGCTTTCGAGTCTGTTTGAAGAAGGTTATCAACATATATCTGAAGACGGCGAACATCTGAAACAGCATCAAGGTTCTCTAGCGCATCTTGTGTACCTACTACTTTTCGTTCAATTGCCTCTCGCAGAAATGAAAAAGCAGTTACACTTGTTGTACGACTCATACTCGTACTGCTTACTCTTTCACCCCTCTCGATAGCATCTTGTTTTCTTGTCGCTTGTCTGAGTGCGAGAAGCTGTTTTTTGAGGGTTTCTTCTCTGTCTTCAACGGGCTTGCCCACTGAATAACTGTAAATCATCTGATAGCTTACTTCTAGGTATGCGAATGAAACGATTGCCAGAATTTGTGCCCATTCACCTAAGAAAATGAGAAAGTCCGCGGGGAACGGGTCAAGATTTGGAACAGTTAGTAGTTTGAAAGCAGCAATTATGATTATTGCCTGGATTGAAAGAAAAGCACCTCCAACAGACTTGTGATTCATCTTTACAAGGGATTGTAGAAAAAGTGCAATACCAATCCCTGCGCAGAGGAAATACAGGAACAGAAATGTATTGTCCCATAATGCAGTAAGTACCGATGACATATTAGCTCCGAAAGAGGTCCAAACTTGTTGAAGATTAACCAATGGACCTGCTACACCGTAAGGCTGCATGTACCAGGTTCTTAGAACAAGAGTATTGTAGAGCCCCACAACAAGGTCATTCGGGAGTTCTCCTCCTGCAAAAGCACTAGCAAGACCGCTAATCATTGTACTTGATAGGAAGAAAATAACTAGGGACATCAAGCGAAATACAGTGACAACAAAGTCGTATGGGGCATTCCAATGCCAGATATCATTGGAATCTAATAACAAGTAGACAAGAGATGCCATGGCCGAGAAAGTCGCAATAGATGCAATGCGTAGAATCCAGGTAACGACCTTCAAAACATTGCAACCCCCTTCTGTTTTGCTTGATTGTAAGTCTTGATTATTGCTGGAAGGAAGTCTTCAGGACCTACATTGATAACTTCAATTCCAAATTTTGCAAGGGCTTTAGCTATCTTATTTCTACGCTCCCAGAGTTCCTCAGATACTGCTTCAGAGAGCACCTTCTCAACAGGTCCAAACTGACCAACAGGTGCTTCGAACCAAGGACCAAATGGGCTGATGACCATTGCTTTGTGCCCATTAGCTACCAAGGTTTTCATAGCATTGAGAAGAGGTGCTGGACTCTCTTCAAGATCAGTCATCCAGATGAACAGAGAACGCTTCTTTGTATTATTTACAACATATTGAATTGCAGTTTCGTAATCACTCCAGCCCTTTGGTTCGGCTTCAGCTAAAACTTCCAGTACGTTATACATATGATTAGGTCGTGTACCTGGAGGAGCAAATCCATGAACAATATCACTGAACACGCATGTACCAACCAAATCCTTCCTTTCAAGTCCCATATGAGTCAATAGAACAGCTGCGCGGATTGCATACTCTAATTTGGTATTCTCAGGATATCCATTTCCCATACTTCCGCTAGCATCTACCATACAGATGACTTGGATGTTTTTCTCCATCTCATACTGGCGGATGACCATATCACCTGTTTTTGCACTTGTCTTCCAATCGATTAGTCTGAATTCGTCACCAGGAACATATTCTCGAAATCCTGCAAAATCAGCGCCCATTCCCACTGTTTTTGTTCTATGTGCTCCAAACATGAGTCCCAGTTGACGTTGTTTACCAAGTGCTTCCATACGGCGAACATCTTTCCATGTTGGATAGACTAGGACCTCGGTCTGTTCCTTAAGCGTTCTCTTGTAATAATGAAAACCTAATCGATCTCTCATGATGACCTCAGTAGGACCGATATGGTATCGACCTCGCATTCTTGCCTGTAGAATGTACGAGAAAGTTATGCTACTTCCTGGTTCAATTCTTGAAGCGATAAAGTTCTCACCAATAGCAAGAATCCAGGTTTCAGGGTATTGATCATGAACTTCTATAAAATCAAAATGTCTGCGGGAAACATTCCTGATTGTGACCCGAACTCGGAGAAAGTCCCCTGAAAAAACCTTCACTTTATCGATTTGACGATCTACTTCAATTCCTGCAAGATTTGCTGTGAGTGCAAAGAGCGGCAGTGTAACAACTAATCCAATCACAAGATAGACACCTAGGAGTACGAGGTAGAAATTAACGAAAGAGAATCCACTGGTTAACAGTAGAACCCCTGCGAATGTTACTACAAAGCCTCTCTGGGTAATCACAGCTAATCTTCTCCAGTTTTACCTAGGACAGTCAACTTCACCCAATATCTTTGAAACCACACGCTCTACTGTAAGACCTTCAAGTTCAGCTTCAGGCTTTAGCATGAGACGATGGTTAAGTGTTGCAATTGTAAGTTTCCTTACGTCTTCAGGAACAACATAATCACGACCAGCCATAGCAGCTCTTGTCTTAGACGCATTCATCAACACTAACGAAGCTCTCGGTGACCCGCCTAAAAGGATCTGAGGGTCATTCCTGGTTCTGATGACTATATCACGAATATAGTTGATAATATCCTCTTCTATGAAGACTGTCTGACAAGTATTTTGCATACGAACCATAGTTGCAGGATCTGAAAGGATTCTAAGGTCAGTTGCCTCTCCGAGGTGCTTTCGTCTAACAATTTCGGCTTCCTCATCCTCAGTGGGATAGTCTAGGATTAACCTAAACATGAACCTATCAAGCTGTGCTTCCGGTAGTGGATACGTCCCCTCTTGTTCCACAGGGTTCTGTGTTGCAATGATTAGGAAGGGCTTTGGTAACTTTCTGGTCACACCTTCAAGTGATACCTGGCGTTCTTCCATAACCTCTAGCAGAGCGCTCTGTGATTTTGGAGGACATCTGTTAATCTCGTCAGCTAAGACCAAGTTAGAGAATACAGGTCCTTTTCGGAACCAAAATTCTCCAGTTCGTTGATTGAACACATTACTACCCAAAAGGTCAGAGGGTAGTGTATCTACAGTCAATTGTATTCTCTTAAAGGCACATCCAAGAATTGAAGCATAAGTCCTAGCCATGTAGGTCTTTGCCAAACCTGGAACTCCTTCAAGTATCACGTGACCGTTTGCGAGCATTGCTACAAGTACATTCGAGAGAATATCCTTTTTACCGACAATGATTCGGTTACACTCACGAATAATCTCTGTTGTGAGCTCGCGAACCTCATCAATACTCATTGTCGCTGTTGAATCGATGGTCGCTGTATCGTTTGTTTCATCTGTTGCCATTTCTTCTACCTCTGATTCATCTTATGTCTATCAATAATGATTGGATATTACGCATGAAGAAGAAGAGCTCCATCATCTCGCTCTCCTTGATTTTCATATTGGAATCTGCGGAGATTTCCTCAATTCGATCGATTAAAGCAAAGAACTCAGCTTTCTTTAGTTTGGAATCTTTGTACCGCATCATTTCCCATAATTTCTTGGAATCATACACTGACCAATTTTGTTGTTTCCTGAGTCCTCGTTTCATCTTTCTATACAACATCTTGACGACTCGAGCATAGTTCCCCTCGGTTCGATAGTACGCCATACGTTCACCAAAATACGTCTGGCCCCGTCTTAGGAATACATCTGAAACACTCTTCACTTCAGGCTTCTTTATTTCAGGCAGATATTTCTTGATACCAAGAGCTGTAACAAGGGGATATAATGCAGAAATATATGGCAAGGATGAGAGCCATAGGACTCTTGATAGATACATGCCAAAGAAGAACTCACCTGAATTCCAGGGAACTGCTAATAGTTCCTCACAGAACACTATAGGTTGTGTAGTATCAGATTTTGATAACCATTCTATTACATTAGATGCAAATTGGCGATTTCCTGAGAATCGTCCGTACATATCATTAGTGAATATACTCGGGTCACTTGTTGCAACGATGCGTCCACCATTTGGATTCGCTTCTGTTGAGAAATCTATTGCTCCAACAACAGGAAGGCTACCTACCCATGTTTCGTTGACAGGATCAGGTGTTGGGTCTGTGATATTTGTTTCACACCAAGATCTGGGTGTACTCCACGCAATACCAGCCTGTCCAAGTAAACAATAAGGACTAATTGCTGATGCCCAATTGAGATGAAGCTCGTCTACTCCCTGTGTAAGAAAGCCTTGATCTGTCCTGACTCCATATGGATTGGTGAAGTCTCGAATTATGGGAAGACGAGGTTCCTTGGCAGGATCATAAGAATCAAGATCGAGCAGGACACCACCAGTGAATGAGAGCAATCCCTTTGTCTGATTTCCAATTGTAGAGCCGGCTAAGAATTGGCCCATGAGATAATTCAGTATTGCAAGTGAATTATTTGCAGTACCAAAATCATCAGCTATGAGCACGCCTCCTCCTGCGATTAAATGCGTATAGACTACTAACGTGACATCAAGACTGAAATCCCGAACTGGACCTACAATGCAAAGCACTGCAGACCCATTTTCTCGAGAGAGAACACTCATGGATGCTTGAATGCTTCGTACATCACGTGATGTATCTTCGATAGAAACTCTGAATTGACTGAGACCATTCCAATTCTCATTATAAATGGAGAAATCTTGTGCATACACAGGTTCTGCACCTATGAGTGTATACCCAGCAAGCATACTCACTGGTACCCATGCTAGTAGAAAAAGGATAACTTGCAAGATTTCTTTCCAGCCCATCTATATCGCTCCGTGTTTCTTACTCCATCGGTGCACTAGTGTCAATCCTAGGGTAAAGATCAGTAAAGATTCGAAGTGCCGCTTCGTAACGCTCACGAGTCATCTCGTGGTGTGAGAAACGGGCCTCCTCATATGTTTGAATGAACTGCTCGATTGTTGGTCCATCAAGGGGAATTGATTGCATCACCCGGTCCAAGTACTCGCGTGCGGTTTCTGAATGGGTTCGTTCGGAGCCCATTTTTGTGCCACACATCTGCTCAAAAGTACGATACGCCAGAGTAATGGAAGCACCGTATTTTCCTGCATCTGCAAGTTTCTTGATATTCCGTAATTTGGTGGGTATATCAATTCCTCTCGATAATACAACTGAGCGAAACATTCCTTTTACAATATACAGGTACGCTAGTACAGCAATTACTGCTCCCACTAGCAGGACACCTGCGATTATTAAGTCGGTTCCTTGCAATATATTACCACCTGTTGTTTGAATCGTAATTTCAAATGTCTCTGAAGTTACTCGTGAGACACCATTTGATGTAAGTGTAATAGAGAATTCAACAATCCCTTCAATATGTCCCGGTTGGTCATAACTGATAACACCTTCTGAATCAGTAGTGAGGGTTACAATACTTGTTCCATCAACATTGAGTATCACAGATCGACCAACAATAGGATTCAGGTTGGAGTCAGTTAATCTAACCTCTATGATAAAGGACTGATCAGGAATCACTCTACCTGGTGCTCTGTTGTTGAAGGAAATACTTGTGAAGATGTGTATGGAGTTTGTAGAAACATCTGAATCTCCATTATGATAGGTATTTCCTGCATAATCAACGGTGATTACAAAATAGCCATTGTTAGACCAAGATGAAGGTATAGTCACTGTAACTACACTGCCAGAGCCATCTGACAGGATTTCTGTGTCAATCAATGTCATGTTAAGATAAATTTCAATGGATGCACCATTGATTGGAGCCCCATCCTCATCAAAGAGTTGGAGTTGGATAGTGAAGGTTTCTTCGGGCATAAATGAGGCACTACTTACTTGGACATCAATAGTGGAATCAATAACTACAATTATTGTCCAAGATCCAGTTGTTGATAATACATCACGGTATGGAGAAATTGACTCAATTGTGATGATATATTGACCGCTTGGTAGGTCAATGGGAATATCCATCGAGATTGAAAAAATTCCAGTAGCATCTGTAAAATCTGTTTCAGCTGTAGAGCCGCCATCAACAAGTGCATGGATTTCAACAGAGAAGACTGCGAAACCGCCATCATTCTCAACATAACCAGTAATTGTGATTGTATCTCCTCGTAAGAATGTATTAGAAGCTGGCTGAGTGTCCATGTAGAGGTCAATATATTCGCGCACTTCTACATCTGCAAAGTTTGTACTGCTATCAGGAAATGCTGCTGTGGGTGCGCTGAAGAAAACGAAACCAGAGTTTACTCCAACAGCATCTGTGTACGGTATAAGATGAGCATAACTGAAGTTCCCAAAACCATCAATAGGTTCAGTTGAAAGAAGATTAGTGTCCCACCAGATTTCAATAGCATGGCCTGTCAAGGGTGTACCATTCAAGAAATGAGCAGTTCCCGAGATAGTTATTGTATCACCCAGATGTGTGATTGTCGCATCTACTGTTGCGGTAATCACGAGTGAATATACTTGGATATCAATCGAACGTATTAGTGAGATCCCAGAAGTGGCAATTCCAGCTGGAGGAATGTATGCCCAGACCTGTCTAATCCCTAAAGCAGTTCCTCCAGGTACTTGGAAATTGGTTGAGAATGCACCAACCCCATTCGTTGTGACATTCTCCATCCAGAAGTATGCACCTAAGGGGTCACCCCAGTAAAGGGATACAGAAGAGAATGCATAGAATGAACCATTATCCCAAGTCACAATACCTGTAATGGTCAAATCATCAAGGATAATGACAATGGCAGGTGCTTCCGGGGATACAGTGAATGATACAAAGATGTATCCAGGTGCTGTGATACTAATCGTTGGAACAAACTCTTGTGTACCTAAAATCCATGGATAAGGTGCCAAATACCGAACCTCAAGGTCGTAAAATCCAATTGGAGTATTAGAAGGAATTTTCCAATTCAATGTAAAGGTTCCATTTGATGCGGTAATCGTGCTATTAACTGGAATTCCTGATACAAGAAGTTCTACAGTTGCACCACTAAATGGGTCAGCTGATGTAATGCACCAAAGGGTTCCCGAAACTACAACTGTGTCAAGTAAATTGTATCCCGCAGAGGGTGTGCTAAGACCAACCAAATCGGATTCCCACTGATCAAGAGTCAATAGTGTATGAATTGATTCATTACCGGCTCGAAGTGTTGTGCCTGCATAGTTTCCATAGACATGGATGTTTACTCGAATAGTATCATAATCCATTCCGGTATAAGATAGATTACCGTGACCTGTTCCATTAGTTGTGATATCACCGAGCCAAAACAGCGTTCCATTATCCCAGTATATGCTTACATCCGCAAAGGAAACTGGAGTACCATTGTGAGCATAGTAAAGGTAAGCATGAACTGTGAGGGTTTCATTTTGCATAACAGGATTGTCAGAAACAGTAATCTCAAGATTGATTACATACTTTATACCAGTAACATCGAAAAAGTGGCCGAGAACATCGTTGTTCAATGGGTCGGTTGCAATATACTGGAGCCTGAAATTGAGGGTATACTCAACCAGTAGT
>JABCSP010000243.1 GCA_018238825.1 Candidatus Thorarchaeota archaeon
AATCGACCAGCGCGACCGAGCATCTGTTCAAATTCAGCAGTAGACAGCCAATCGGCTCCCATTGCCAGTGACTCGAAAATGACTTGTGATGCAGGAAGATCGACTCCTGCTCCAAGTGCGGCAGTTGTCACAACGCAAGCATACCTTTGTTTCTCAAATTGACGCTCGATACTTCTTCTTTGCATATATGAAAGTCCACCGTGATAAACTGCACAGGACACTCCATGTTCTCGTAACCAATCACTCAGAGCTTGTGCTCGTCTTCGTGAAAATGTGAATACAATTGACTGTCCCTTATTTCCAGCACTACTCCTGTGTCGGAATTCAGTGGTAACGAGTCTTCGAATGATGTTTCTTTTTTCTTCTTCACTACGAGCAAAAACAAGATGTCGCTCAAGGGGAACAGGTCTTCCTTCAAATTCAACAAGTTTCCAACCAAGTTCTTTGGCAAGCACCTCTGGAGACCCAACAGTAGCAGAGAGTGCAAGGTACTGAGCCTTTGGAAAATGGAATTTCATCCTTGCAATAAGACCATCCAATTCAGGACCCCGTTCAGGTTCAGCAAGATTTTGAATCTCATCAATAATTACAGTTCCTACCTCTCCAAGAACCTCGGTGTTCCCCGATCTGAAGAGCAAATCCAGAGCCTCATAGGTAGCACACACAATGTCAGCCTTTGAGATATCTGTATCAACGATTGGTTTGCCCTCTTTTCCAACATCGATCCTTGACATACCTACCTTTATTCCAGTTCTAAGTCCAAGAGATTTGTATCGCTTACGAAATGAATTGTATTTTTCATTGGTAAGAGCCACAAGAGGGGACATGTATATCATTTTCTTCCCTTGCATTGCTTTAGGAATTCCAGCTAACTCACCAAGTAGTGTTTTGCCTGAGGAGGTGGAAGAAACAATGAGTAGGCTGGTATTCTTTAATAGTCCAGCTTGAATTGTCTTCTCTTGAATTGGAAGTAGGGTTTCAAGACCAAGGTCCAACAATATCGATTTGAAATTATCAGGAATCGGTAAATCTTGAATGTCTTTCTTAGTGCTAATCTCTTGTGCAACAACTGTATCGATAAGAGTCAAATCAGTTTCTCTTGTGGGGTCGAATCCAGGCGTAAGCATATCGACTAGTCTTGGGACTGATTTAACCCGAGAAACCTGTCGTTCCAACTGGCTCATCATCGCCTTAGACATCTTAATGCCAAGAGACCTCAACTCGGTCTTAAGATCGGATTGTCCACAAGAGAGACAAGTAACTTGATCAGAAGAAATCTTAACTGCATTGCGTCGAGTGAGAACAGTTAGTCTATCTTCACGAAGACAATGCTGACAGGTTGGTACGGTCCTTGGTTCTTGTGTTTGGATTCCAGCCAGGTATGTCTTCAGGTTCTGTATGAAATCTGGTTTCTGTTGTCTTGGAATTATAATGTTCTTTGCTTTCCTCAGAATATCATTAGCCTCTTTGGGAACATGCATGAAGACAGGCTTGTTATATTTAACAAACCAGAAACGCCGAATCTCTAGTAGTCCTGACGGGCGATATCCGAATTCAATCATTCCACCCAAGTTGGAGCGTTGACCATCCCGCAACACATCAGAGTAAATATCAATCCTTGTTGTCAGCTCTTGCTTGCTCGACCTTAGAACGACGGTATATGGTTTTACCAGTCTCTTCTGTATATCAGCGGTAGCTACTTCCAACGAGTTACCTCATCATGAAGAAAACTGTAGTGTAAAAGACACTTGTGGTCTTCACAGTTTAAAGATGTAATTGGCCGGGTCCTTATCAATTACTTCCAGTGTCCGTTCATACTCTGCACCAATTGCTTCCATTCCAGTTTTCGAATCTTGACCGGCTTTTTCGACTATCATCCAATCAGTCATAATATCAATATCTGAGAAACTACTGAACTTGTAGAATGGTGTAGCAAGTACTTTGGTACGCTCGGTCTGTTGGAGTCTTAGTTTTGGAAAATTCTCTGCAAAGGGGCGGTAGATTGGACCGTTTGCTCCACCTAGAATGAACTTAGCACGTTGCTCTCCTGACACGTGAGATACGTTAATTCGTTTGAACATCTCTTCAACATGTACAGTTCTAGGAACACCGGTCTTAGGCTGAACTGTGGCTAGTGGTTCACCAGCCAACACATTGCCTCTTTCAATAACGAGATTTTGAATCAATGTTACTATCTCCTCCAGCTTTCTTGTTCCTAGAGGATCAATAACTTCAGGAGAAACTATGTCGACCTGTGGGAGGGGTTCATCAAATCGAAGTTGTGTCGGATCAAACATTAGACAAGAAATATACTCAAGCACATCAACGTGGATACCGTCTCTCGTTGCAACTCCTTTGAATATACCAGGTCCGATCAATATTGAATATACTTGCGTTTCCCTTATGATGGACCAAAGTTGTGATGAAAGGATGAGAGATTTCCCACTAAGATTAGCACCCTTGAAAGCCCCAACTGCAAAATCGTATGTTTCAATCTCAATCAACCAATAGAGAGGGGATGATACATTCATCAAATGGATTCCTCCAAGTAAACATGGTCATTAACAAAATCAAAGATGAGATTTATTGCAATACTGTCTTTTTCAGTAACTAGTGCCACTGTGAGTTTCTCACTGGCAACAGTCAATGAATCATCAAGAGAAACATCTTTCAAATGAAATCGAGAAATAATCTCAGTGTAACAGGTTCTGACACACTCATTAGCATCACTACCTTGATACTTGAGAACTCGAAATACTCGTCCTATTCTCTCAAGAAGATATTCTCTTCTGTCATCACCTTTACGACGATGTGCAAGTTTGATATCACGTTCAAGGAAATCAAATGGTGATGACATATCAGGCTCTGCTTTGTTCCCCCTAGTAGATCCAACACCAACTGCAACATAGGCAGAACGATCACCTCTACCACTTTGAGGTCTAGGAGCCAAATGCAGGAGAAAATGAGCTACTGCTCGTGGCGTTAATTTGTCAAGGGGTTGTTCAAGCTCATCAATTAAAGAATCTAGTCGCTTGATAGATGAATCCATTGTGAATGAATCAGTTGCTTGAGTTAATGCTTGTCTTAGAATACGGAAATGCGCTTGATTTCGCTTCAGAACTTGTTTAAATTTCCCATTGAGTGTGCTGCGATTCCATTTTGTAATCGCTTGTCCAAATGAGTTAATAACATCAGCACTTGTAGATTTGAGATGTTCTTTTCTCCATTCTTCAACTAATGGAGAAATATAGGTTTCAGCAAGTTTAGTCCGTTCAGCAATGATTGAAAGAGCTTTTTCAACTTCAAGTGTCGTTGTATCAACTACATCTTCAAGATTTGCAAGGCTCCTTACGCGAAGTTCCAAATGTCTTGTGAATACGCCATGAATATGAGAAATCCAGCGGCCTTCTACAAGTGCAAACTCCATTATGTTACCAGGAAGATTTGGAACATCCTCATCAACTGAGGCTCTTCTTGCAAGCTCCGCAGTGAAGAAACCTACAGCTTGTTGAAGACTCATGATGCCATCCATGTTAATCAGATATGCAATCAGTGCCACTTCAAATGGACAGGAAAACTCCTCAGAAACCTTTCTTGCATCTGCATCAGGGACTCGCTTGACTCGCTCTCTAAGGTTTGCATAAGTTTCCGCAAACTCCTGAATCAGCTTCTGCCGGCTTTCGACTGCAAGCTTTTGAATATCGGTTTCAGGTAACACTTTGATGAATCCTCTTGTTATGTCAAATATGCTGTCCACTAGAGGATAGCAAGACTATTTCCGCAGGTTGCTAAATAACCGTTGTTCGTACCTAGCTTATCAATGAACGAGTTGAGAAACTGTGTAGAGTCATTATATTCCAATTGATAAAAGGAGGAAGTGGATTCCAAATCCTAGAAAGATTGCTCCCAAAACTCCTGAGAAGGCGACTTTCATTTTTGATAGATGACGACCATGTTCGATATGGATTACCAACCAGCCAATAGCGAATATTCCTAAGAATAGGAAAATTGCTGAAAATAGTAAGAAGTTGCTTTCGAAGTTGGTTTCAAAGATCTGGAGCATTTCATTCGCCTCTCTTTGTTCTATAGGGGGTCGTTTTTGTTCCGAATTTAAAGTTACCCTGTCAACTAGTTTGATATGAAATCGTATTCTTCAGTAAAGTCTACACCATCAATGGTGATTTCTCGAATGAGTTTACATTTCTTTCTAGCTAACCGTCGTTTTTCATCAAATGATAATTTTGGATCATCTGGAGGTTTAATACCAAGAATTTCAAAATTATTACGAATCCAAATATTCTTGGTTTTTGGACCTACC
>JABCSP010000244.1 GCA_018238825.1 Candidatus Thorarchaeota archaeon
CCTGACGCTGGGAGTTTATAAATTCGAGCTTCGAGCCAGCGGTAATAAGTAAAGCAACCGCAAGAACAACACAGAGAACACAAATTATTATGTCACGCAAACGCATAGTTTCGTATTTCGTTCAGCTGGTCGTGCCGCACTCGAAGTTCTTCAACACGCAAATGCAGAGTGCGTACATATGCATGCGTTTGATGCAAAAGCTAGTCTAGCAAGAATGGCATCAAATGATTTGGGATACTATTTCTCCATTCCAACCTCTGTCGTAAGATCCCCTCAAAAACAGAAACTAGTGAAAGCAGTGAATATTGAAAGGCTCCTAATCGAAACAGATAGTCCTGTTCTTGCACCAGAACGAGGAATGAGAAATACACCTCTAAATCTTCCAATTGTAATCCAAGAGATAGCCAGAATATTGAGAAGAGCCGAAGAAGAAATTCAAGAAATCATCTTGGAAAATACTCTACGACTCTACTCTCGAATTCGGTTCTAAATCAGTCCAGCTTTCGTGGCGAATTTCCTGTACCCCTTCATCAACAGTTTCACAATATTGAGTCTTAGTACGAACTTGATCCACTCATCATCTGTGGGTTCTTTGAAGAAGAGTCCGAATCTTACGGCGTATTCATCCTCATTATCGTAGGTTATCAATTTCTCAACTGCTTTTGGTGCGAACGTAAGCTCGACATCCGGATTTTCAGCTCTAACAGGATTCACGGTAATCTTGCTCTTTCCAGTAACTAGAATATGGAATCTATCTTCTTCAAGTTCGTAGTCTATTACTGCGCCTTTCTTGAGTCCTTCAAAGATTCGTGGGTGTGCAGCAAGATAATCCATGAAATTTCTCTTGAGTGGATTCTCATCTGATGCTTTCTTCTTCTTTGCTTCTATTGCGAATGGTAGCAAGAACTCTGGAAGATCGAGAACTGGCAAATCGCTTTCAATGTGCTTGGCACCGTCCACGAGACCTCTATGACAGAATGGGCATGCAGTAATTAGTATCTCCGCCTTAGTTTCTTCTGCTTCTTTGATTCTGTTTCCAGCTACGTCGTTTGCAAGCTCACCGAAACTGCCTTTGACTCCACCACCACTTCCACAGCAGTGTGCGTATCTCTTGTTGGTTTCCATTTCAACAAGTGTGACATTTTCAACTGCTTCTATGACTCTTCGAGGAGCTTCGTATACCTCAGCATGACGACCAAGGTGGCAAGGATCATGATATGTTGCTCTGATTGGTTTAGGTGATTCAAACCCAATCTTTCCTTCTTGGATCATTCTATCAAGAAACTCTGTTACATGTAAGACCTCAAAGTCATACTTGTATCCTTCTTTTGGAACATCAACCTTCCAAGTTCTGAAGCAACCTGCGCATGCTGTTACTATGGTCTTTGCACCTGATGCTTTAATCTGCTCAATATTTGCCTTAGTAATTCTCTCGAAGGATTGTGTCCTACCTAGTCTAAGGAGTACGCTTCCACAACACTGCTCATCTGACAAGATAGTAAAATCAATTCCAACCTTGTCGAACAATTCTACAGTGGTTCGGGCAATCTCTTTTTCTCTGTAGGCGCTAGTACATCCAACAAAATAAACGACCTGAGCAGTTTCGGGCCACTTGCGGTCTCCGAATATCTCCAATCTATTATCACTGGGTTCTTTGTATGGATTTCCAAGTTCGTTAATCGAATCTTCAATCACTTTGTGTTTTGGCATACCAAAATTATTCTGAACTAGGTCCCTTCGAAGTGCTTCCACCATATCAGGCAAGTTTATCCCGTCCGCAGTGGCTGCACAGGTTTCCATACAACTCTTGCATGTTGTACATGTAAAAGCCCAATCCGCAATATCGTTGCTCATTGGAATTCTCCCGTTCAGGAGGTCGTTCATAATCATAATTCGACCTCTTGCAGCATAAGCTTCGAACCCAAGCACATTCTTGATTGCGCATGGCATGAATACATCTCGATTTGATGCAACAGTCTTGTCAGCTAGAGAACAATCGCCACAACGAGCACACAACCACATTTCATCCTCGTATTTTGAGAGGTTCTTGAATTTCAAAGTCATTTTAGTTGCCTCCCTTGAATACTTCAGGTGCGAAGATATTATCCGGGTCCAGAGCTTTCTTTATCTTCCAATATGTATCGATGAAGTTTTTGTCGACTTTCCTAACGACCCGATCTTCCCACAATAATCCGCTCCAGTAAGGACAGGCTCCAGTATCTAAGACTTCGTCCAGCATCTCATTCCAGGCTTTGAGTGCCATCTCCATTTTATCTTTAGTCGGAACGAATATTGTGATCCAACCAGTCGCATAAGCTCTATCTGCTCCTAAACAACTAGCAATCCACTTGATGTCATTATCAAGCAGCTTGTATTTCTTGAAGATGGTCCACAATCTTTCCATGAGCTCAGGAATCCTGTTTATTGGTCGAAGGTGACATGTGTTCAACCAGAAACCGTTATTGTAGAGTGGCTGTACAAGGTTGAACATCTCTGACCAGTGCATCTGTGCTGCGAAGTTACCGATATCCTTTGCTCCATATCTCTCAGACATTTCTCTGAGAATTTCCATCTTACGATTTGCTAATTGTAAATCTGTTTCTTGAACTATCGCGGAGATGAATGCATGAATCTCCTTGTGCTTGTTTAATAGACCCGGAAAGAAGGTTTCTGTAGACTGTCTATCTGCTAGTAGTATCAATTCTTCAGTAAAACCATACTTCTGAGCTTCTAGCATGAAATCTGTTGCTTCCGTTAGGGTCTTGAATCCGAAGTCACCATAGGTGAAATGCTCTGCTTTTGGATAAATCTTGAGAGTGACCTTTGTCTTTACGCCAAGCGTTCCATGGTCTCCAAGAAAAATTCCAGTGAGATCATTGAATGCGGAATATCTTCCAAAGAGCTGCGCGTCAGGATTCCAACCCGTGCCAGTTCGGATGACCTCTCCATTTGCTAGTACAACTTCAAGTGAAACGACACCTTCAGTGGACGGTCCGTATTTTGAGGCTGCATAGCCAATGCTGTTGATACTCACAGACCCCCCGACGGTCCCGGCATTTCCACCGTAAGGACCCCGGAAACCCAGCTTGAATCCTCTATCATCGAGCCTATGGATAAGTTCGGCCCATCTAAGACCAGCTTCAACAGTGACAGTCATGACATCATCATCGATTTTGATGACCTTGTCCATGTTCACTAAATCAAGCAAAACAACATTCGGAACCCGTGGTAAGCATGCCCCACAGATGCCATTTCGTCCTCCTGCTGGTATTATAGGAGTCTTGGTTCGAGTACAGAGACTCACTATCTCTTGCACTTCCTCGACGCTATTTGGCATGACCACAATTCCAGGTCTCTCTGCTTCAAGATGTGAAGCATCTTGAGAATATGATGAGAGGATGACCTGATTATCGTTAACTCGGTCTTGTCCAGTTATGGACACGAGTTCTTGATAGAGCGGATGATTTTCCGAAGATTTTACGATAGTCATAATTGACACTCACATTTTTTGAAACATAGTAGTATAAGTGTTAAGCGCTCTAGGATTTCTTATAAGACATATATCCGTGATACTAGTATCAATTTAGAGAGGATTGTGTGTTATGAGGATGAAACTGCTTTCTGCGTTTCTTGGAATATTGATGATTGCAGGACTAATTGCTCCATTGATGATGGTAAACAACTCTAACGTATATGACGAAATCAACCCTGTTGAAGTAATGCAATTTTCCGACATTTCCAATTCTTGGCATGATGACTGTAGCAATAGCACCGATTGGCAGCACTATACTGAATGGGAGGGGTATACACGTTGGGATACTGCTTCAGGGACATTGGTTTCTAACAGTGATGCAATCCATTGTCCGACAAATTCTGGATGGGAAACTGGTCCGTTCTGGTTCAAACAATTTCCTGCCAAAGTTACTAGAGAAGGGTTCCAGAGATGGGACTTCGAACTCAATGTCAATCAACCCAGTATGAGATACAAAGGAAGTCTTTGGGTAGGGCTTTTTGATAATGAAAAACAACCTGTCTTTGTTATGCAATTCTTATCTTGGGATGAGCTGGAGCACCAGTTGTATATCTACTTGCAATACCGTAAAACGAATAGTACCTCTATTACATACGAACGTCCAATGATATCAAATCCGAATTTTAGTGGAGTATGCAGCATTTACTACGAGGAGGGTGTTGGACTTATGGCATCAATTGGTAATGAGGGAAGCGGAGTTCTCCTTACAGAATCTGAATGGAATCTTGAACCTTCAAGATTAATCAGTTACATTGGTATTCAATGGAGGAAAGGAGCAGGTAT
>JABCSP010000245.1 GCA_018238825.1 Candidatus Thorarchaeota archaeon
GAAGGAGGTCAAGTTCCCAGCCTTTTTTGTGCTCAAAGTATGTGCCATCAAAACGAGGAATTCCTGTTGAAAGTCTCCATACACTTGCATTTGTTGCAGCATCTCGTAGACTACGTACAACTTCTATCATCTTACTGGTCTTAGTATGTGGGATATTTGCAACGATATAAACAATTGATGGACTACCATCGATGAAAAGCATTTTTTGGCAATATGGTCCACTAAGTACCAGAGAGGGATTTTCAAGAATAATGAGCACACGATCTAGACTAAGGCGATTTGGATTCAACATGCCTCCAATTCTCAGAACTCCACTATCGCTCAGTCTCTTTTGAGCTCGGCGGCTCTGGGCATAGGATAATCCCGACTTCTTAGATAAATCCTTCAGCGAATGTCCGGGATTCATCAAGACACACTCGAGAAAAGGTAATTCCGCTCTCGTTAAATTTGATATATTTTTCTCCCAAAGGTTAACAATTAGACTGGTCACATCACGTTGAGTTATGATTTTTACTCCTCCGAGATTTACGACCTCTTCTAACCTTCGTGATAAAAGAGAATGAAGACTGCCTCTGTACGACATGACCATTTTACGAAGCTTCTCAAACTCTGCATCTGCCTGAAAAACTTCTAGCTGTCCACCTTCCTCGAAGGTTTTCACAAACTTCAGTATTGCTGATGCACTCGGCGATAGTTTCTTTTCAAAATTCGGAATTTTGTCTTCGGGCATTCCTACTTCATCCTGACACGTTGATGCAATTTCTGGTTGAGTCAATAACAATCCCCCTGATAATTCGTCAAATAGCCTAGTAATACCTATGAAATGGTTCTCTGAATTCAATAAAAGGTCGTAAAATTAAAGTTGTCAGAGTGGGTCGCTTTCTTTCCATAGGTTGGTGAAGTAGCTTGAAGACATTGCAGCGAATACATTTGCCGAGGAATAAATACCAAGGGCTTCGTTATTCTCTTCTCCACCAGCTAACATAATTAGTGTGTATCTCTGATCTACTACAATGCCTGCACCGAAAACACGTTCTCTGGTTCTGATCTCTATATTTTCAGGAATCATCTTTTTGAGTGTATCAGTTAATGAAGAGGTGAGGATACGTACCCGAACTCCAGATTTCATTTCAAGAATTCGTTCGACAATCTTATCGGCATCGCCTGCTGAGTAATCAAAAGATGGTAGGGATAGAAGAACATCTTCCTCAGCCGCCTCAAGCATTTCAATTGATTTCGCGAGAATAGCTGCCCGACCATGAATAATCCAGACATCCCGAGTCGTCGCTTTTGTTTCAGACTCGAAAATCGGTTGTAACTCCTCAATAACAATAGAGGAAGATTCCTTGAGTCGATCTTCCCAATCAAGTCGGATAAGTCGCATGACTTCCGTTGGTGATTTCGCGACATAGATTGAGGGGCGCCCTTTTTGAACCTGAATAAACTGTTTCTCTTCAAGTCTGCCAAGGACATCATAGATTCGTGAAAATGGTACTTTGGACTTTGCTGAAACATCTGAAGCTGACCTCTGACCACCATCAACAAGAGCAAGGTATGCCTGAGTTTCATACTCTGTCAAACCTAGTTGCTTGAGTGCCTTCAGAGTTGCTTCACTCACGGTCATCGATAACACCTAACTTCGAGTCAACAAGTTTAGACTTAAGGATTGTTAAGAATAGATGTGTGCCATTCAAGGAATGCTCTAAATGCTCTTGAACGATGAGATATCTCAATTTTCTCTGTAAATGTCAATTCTGCATAGGTCTTGGTGAAATTCTCAGGAATGAAAATAGGATCATATCCAAACCCCTCATCACCAGATTGACTCTTACTGATTTTGCCATGCATCTCTCCCGCGAACGTTTTCAGATGCTCACCGTCACAGAATCCAACAGCTGTAACAAACCTAGCAGCTCTATCTTGTACCCCTTCAAGCAGTTTGAGGATTCCCCGACATCCTATAGATTTCAGGGCAAATGCTGCATAAGCACCTGGAAACTCTTTCAGAGCTGGGATAAAAAATCCAGTGTCATCTAAAACCACAGGTTTCCCTAGAGTCTTGTATGCATGTTTTGCAGCAGCAAGCGCTATCTCTTCAACATTATGAGACCGTATCTCAAATTTTTCAAGATCGGTTGTTTCGAAAGGAAGACCATACTCCTCAAAGAGGGGAGTCAACTCCGCAAGCTTGTGTTTGTTCTGTGTGACAAGAACAATTCTATCCTTTGACATATGCAAGCACTTCTTTCATCACACTATATGAAGACTTTGTCTTTGAAAGGTCGAACATACCTGTGCTGTTCCACAAAATGATATGATCTAGTCCTTGGAGGACATACTCCTCAAGCTGCTTGATTATTGATTCAGCATCTCCAGTCATATAGAAATCTTCCAAGATATCCTTTGGTACCTTCTCAATGGCCTCCATTGTTGTGGCTTTATCGTACCGCATTGGTATGTAATCCGTGAGCGAGTGGAAGTCATCTCCAAACGGATGATTGTAACCATGTTTCTTCCATTCACTATCTGGTAGTAGAAGAGCAAAGGCTTTGGCTAGATTTGTGTTCATTAAACGCTCACAGACAGACTCATCCTCATCAAGGATGCACCAATTCCAGAGGGCTGCTGTAAACTCTCTATCAATATTTTTCTTTTTTCGAAGGTCCTGAATTGTACGAAGGCTATTTCCAAAATCTTTTGGCTGTAGAAGTGTCGGTATCCATCCATCTCCATATTCAGCTGTGACCTCAAGCATTTTTGGGCCGAGTGCTGCAATCCAAATCGG
This sequence comes from Candidatus Thorarchaeota archaeon, assembly GCA_018238825.1. GTDB lineage: Archaea > Asgardarchaeota > Thorarchaeia > Thorarchaeales > Thorarchaeaceae > SMTZ1-45. The sequence goes on from JABCSP010000245.1 coordinate 2,786, forward strand.
TGGGGGCTTGCCTTCCACAACAGGACGTAAGGACATGACTGCATCTTTCAACTTCCAAAACTTGCCATCAAAACTGAATGGTTCATGCGTTTCCCATATTTGACGGATGATTTGCAGAGCCTCTCGAAGTTTGCCTACCTGTCCACTATAGTTCAATCCGTACGGCTCGACATTCTCAATCTCTCCTGCACCAATACCTAGTACAGCTCTTCCATTACTGATGTGATCCAACGTTAGGAATGTTTGCGCAATTTGTACAGGATGCCTACGAATAGGTTCTGTAACTGCTGAGATCAGTTTCACGTTCTCCGTAACCGAAGCGCAAGCTCCCATAATCGAAGACATTTCAAAATAGGTATGTGGAGACTGCTGAAGGTATGATAACTGGGTTACTTCTGGAATCCATATACTCTCTGGGACAAATCCTGCAAAGTGATCTGGAAATGCCATGCTGTCGTATCCGAGAGAATCTATTGTTCTTGCATTCTTCAATGCATTCTCCCATGGAGGAAGAAACGGTCCTGGTGCACCAATCTTTAGATCACTAAGACTTACCATCTACTCACACTTCTCTGCAAAATGAATTAGTGCACTCTTGACTTTCTCAAAGTCTTCCAAGTGCATGAACTCATCTAATCCATGGTAGTTGTTGTCATCCCTGAGTGTTCCATAGCAAGCAGTAGGAATTCCGCGGGAAGTGAAGTAATATCCATCATTACCTCCTAAATCTGCTGAGATTGGTATTTCTGGGTCTACAGCATCGTGAACTGCAGTATGGAATGCCTTGATGAATTTGTTCTCTGGGTCTGAGCCCCATCCTGCATGTTTTGTCTTGAATTTCAGAGTCGCCTCTACTCCAGTTTCTTCTTTTGCTTGTTCAAGGAACTTCTCAATGTCTTTGGCGACTTCTTCCACATCTTCTTCTGGAACTGTTCTGCAGTCAAAGGAGATATCTGCTTTACCTGGAATTGTATTGGTCTTGCTTCCTGCTTCATATACAGTCATGGAAAATCTACCCCAAAGTGTTTGGTGGGGACTGCCTGGGGGTGCAGGGAATTCAGATTCGACCTTTCTTCGAACATCGATATAATCGAGCATGACCTGCATCAGTGGTATTGAGAGATGGATTGCGTTTGCAAACTTGAATGGATATCCAGCATGACCCTGAGTTCCGTGGACCGTGATTGTACCTGAAATAACGCCGCTTGCGCCAATGCTCACATACTCAGGACCTGAGTCTACAACAAGACAGAAATCTCCACGAATCTTCGGTGGCCCGTTCATGAGGTAGTCGATGCCATATTCGCCGCCTATCTCTTCATTTGGGCTGATTAGAATTTTCCAGTTGACCTTAGAACTACCCTTCTTGATGAGCTCTTTCGCAGCACTCACACAAGCAACAATATTTCCCTTATCATCACTTACTCCACGCACGAATGCTTTGTCTTTCTTCATAGTAAGCTTGAATGGAGGTAGTTTCCAATCCTCCACATCCCCAGGAGGTACAACGTCATAATGAGTACAT
>JABCSP010000246.1 GCA_018238825.1 Candidatus Thorarchaeota archaeon
AAGCAGCAAGTGGTCTTGCAGAGCTCTTTGATTGTCGAACAACAACCGCTGTTAGGGAAACAACCTACATGCAGGCACCTTTCACTCTGATTCGTTACAAATTCCAAGGCGATTTGTACAAGGCTGCGGTTGACGGCCATTCCGGAAAAGTAGTCATGGGAGAGATTCCAATTACTCGTGGTCAGAGGATCATGTGGACTCTTATGGGTCTCATAGGTATCCTAATTGCAGGAGTTGGTGGGGAATTCCTCTTTGCAGGAATCAATGTCACACCAGATGCAGACATGACGCTCATGGGAATTGGAGCACTTGCGGCAATTGTAGGTGTGCTTATGACATTCTATGGGTTCAGGGTGCTGATTATGACACAGCGCACCAAGAAGGGTGGTAAATGAAATGGCAAGATGCAATTTTTGTGATGCGGATTTCGAAGCTGGAGCTGGAGACCTTCTTCTAGTTTGTCCCTATTGCGGGACTGCACAGACAATTGACGGTGTAAAGTTCACAGATCACTATATGATTCGCGTTCACTATGATCAAGGTGAAGCGCAGACAACTCTTCTTGATTGGGTGTCAAAGCAACTTGGAGTTCCTGATGACCTCGCAGCTTCTGCTAGGTTCTTAAAGTCTGAACAGATCTGGTATCCATTCTGGATAAGCAGGGTAGATTCAGACACAAAATATTCGGGACTCGGTCGTGATGCCACTTTTCATAATGAATGGCCTCAGCGACGTGGAGCTTACAAGCATATCAAATATTTCTGGAAACCTGAGTCTGGTCAGTTCACTAGGCGCCATGAGGTTAACATAGCGGGTATCAAGGATATTGATGAAGATGTTCGTCATCATCCAATCCCAACCCGTGCTAAAGAATACTTTAGCCATGCTCATGCTGAAGAGTTCGATGGTAAGGTGTTACACAGTAACATCAGCGAAGACCAAGCGAAAGGACTAGCAAAGCAGATTGCTACTGATAGACAGACTCAACTTGTACTCAAAGAAGTGGATAAAATAGAACATAGGACTGACAACATCGATATTGGCGAAACCTTCCTTATCCATGTTCCCGTGTGGGAATTAGAATACAGGTATGGGAAGAGGAAATACAAAGCTTCGGTTTCGGCACCAACTGGTTATGTTATCGAAAGCAAGTATCCGCGTTCTATGTCTTTCAGGGCAGGTGGAATTGGTGTTGGACTAATAATGCTCCTTATCGGAGCAGGTCTTATTGCGCTTGCTTTGGATGCACTTGGGCTTGGTCCAATGCTTGAAGGTGGCGGTCTACTTTCAGGTGGGTTACTAGCTATAATTGGTCTAGTACTAATGTACAAGGGTGCTTCCCGAAAGGAGGCCAAAGAGAATATCTAGTGCAGAGCTTAGGCTCTGCCTCTCTTTCTTTTTTTATCCAATCCGATTTAATGGTGAGCTATTTTCTACTAGTTTGAAGGCTCCTCCAAAATTATCGAGAAGAGGATTATCCTGAGTCCAGACTGAGATATCAGGAGCGAGGAATGATTTGAGAACCATCAATGCATTCTCTCTAGTATCTAGTTCAACCTGATTTGATTCTAATGCCGCTTTAACACCTGCACGAACAAGCCAAGGACCAAGAATGCTATTGTTACTGTTTCTTGAGAAATGGAAGATTGTCAAGTGCGCAGATTCTTTCCTTTTGACTAAATCTGAATATGCAGAGAATCTTGCATGGTCTGAGAAAACCGAAGTCTTGGAATCGGTTGTTAGCTTCTTAACACCCTGAATGCTTACACCATGATCTAATCCATCTGCAGTCCTTTCGATTCTTAAATAGTCAACCTGCGGTTCACCGGGTTGAGTAAGAACTGTGAAGTTCTCTCCGAATAGTTCAGACATACCCAGACGGAATGAAGATGCTAAAGGTTTCTCTGTTAATTCAATAAGACTTCGACTGACATAGCCATCTATTACAGCTTTGTAAGCACCTCTAGTTGGAACTAGCCGCCTACTATCAATCATACCCAATAGACCAACAGACATTAGCCGAGCTACTTGGTCAAGCGTGTATTCGTAATCAAGAAGTTTCCATGCAGCTTCAGCAGCTGGAATGTCTTGTTCAGTTATTGTTTTTGCAACACGACTGATCTCAGGTTCTGAAATTATATCAATTGATTTGACATCCACACAAGGACTTGCGGGTAGTTGTCCTCCAAGAGCTGAGAGCTTTCTTAAGGGTAGACTAGATGTTTCAACTTCTATTGCAACTGGACTCACGGATAGAGCTATTGTTTGGAGAGTATCAACAACATTCCTTGGTTCCATTGCTCTTGCATCAATCGGAATTGTGAATCTATAAAGTTGCTTTCGCATTCTCAGAATTGCCTCTCGATTGAGACCACTCCATGATTCAGGATGATCATGGATTGAAAGCCATTCTGAAGGCTCGGTGGAAGCTAATACGCCTGCCATTAGAACTGGATATTTTGCAGCTTCAATAATGATTCCTGGTGGACTAAAAGCTGTGAAGGACCTGTTTTGGGTTGGTTGTCCAAATTGCATTTGAGTCGTTTGAACTTGGTCAAGAGCCATCTAGCCATACTCCTGTCTGAAGGTGGACCTGATTTCAAGATAGTTCCTTAGGCTAAGTTGATTGTTACATATGTACTTACTATCAAGTGAACAATTGTATAGGTGAGAGGGGTATCCGAAACTAAACAACCCTTAAATCAAGGACTTGCTCTTAGATCACGTAGTGTTGCTTATGACCGACATAAAGAGTCAGATTGAAGACTACTTGGATCTCTTGAACATGAAACACACTTGGAAAGCGAAAGAAGGTCTCTTCGAGTTGGTTTTTAGTGAGCGGAAAGACAACAAGAATGCAACACCGAATGATGACAAAACCTTCCAGTACACAATTTACGTTAAACCCGGAACAAAGTGGATTCAGATATACACTGAAGTATACAAACTTGCTAGTATTCCTGATAAAAAGAGAGCTGAAGTTCTTCTAGAATTACTCCTTGCCAATCGGAAATATGCAGAGGTCTGTTTTGACTTCAACAAAAAAAAGGGATTCATTGGTTCATCTCAGGAAATGATGGTTCAGGGTCTTAACTTCGATGGGTTTAGAGAGGAATTCCTCGCTGTTCCGTGGGCAGTTAAAAAGTTCTGGACTGAAATCGCACCTAAGTTTGGTCTCAAGTGATCTAAAAGATTATTCTAATATCCTCTTCCTTACTTTCTCAACTATCATAAGAAACAGCTCTTGTGGATTTTCAACCTCAGTGAATCCACCTGTATATGCATCAGCACTTCCTCCACCACGTCCTCCAAGGCTTTCCACAATATCTGTGATATAGTATTCCACATCCTTTGGCATTCCCTTTGTCCACAGAACAATGTTAGTTTTTTTTCCAGTGGTTAAGAAAAGAGTGACGGATGGTTCTGTGAGTTTCAATTCCTTGATTAGGTGTCTTATCGTTGATATTTCAAATCCTGGCATATATTCATGCCAGAATGTGACCGCATCGAGTTGCTCTTTGTTCGGTCCTTCTTTCATCAATTGAAGAATTTTCTCAACTGCTTCTTCATAAGATATCTGGAGAGTTTTTGATTTATCCAAGATTGCACCAAGCTGTTCAATCTCGTAAGGGTAGCTATACTTTCTACTCAATGCTATATTATAGATATCTACAAGATTTGCAACAGCAATCTCTCCTGTGACAAATTCGATATGTGTGTTACCTTCCTGTGCTTTAACATCGATGATTTTGAACGCACGGATATCTTTGGTATTAGTAACATGAATGCCAGAGCAGGCTGAGCTATCAAACTCCCCAACATTCACTAACCTGATAGCATCGTTTTTAGATGTGACCCCTTCTCGGGCTCTAACAGATTCATCAACATCTGCTGCTTGTACTATTTTTGTTGTCACACCTATTTCATCGTGAATCAATCTATTGACCTTAGTTTCAGTGTCCAATATCTCTTCTATTGGAATGACTTTGCCTTCAAGTACTACTGTTCCGTGAACTCCATCAACCCAGATCCAACCAAGTATCACTTCTGGATACTTCTTCTTCATAGCTCCAACAAAGATGTGCTCAGCTGTGTGATTGGTCATCATTACTCTTCGCCAGGCCATATCGAGTTTTAGAAGCGCCTTGCCTTTTCGTGGTGGCGAGCTCTTCATCACAAGCACTGTTTTTTCATCATGAAGAATTGTATCGATAAATCTATGCTCCTTCTCATCTATAATTAGAACTCCTTTGTCTCCTGCTTGTCCTCCACCGGTAGGCTTAGCTACTTGCTCATTGAT
>JABCSP010000247.1 GCA_018238825.1 Candidatus Thorarchaeota archaeon
GGCCATGCTGGCGGCGACTATCATGAACTTCGAGGAGTTGGAGATATGAGTAGCAAGATTTCTGACCTCGCCATTGAAGTCAGGGATGCCTACGTCCCCAACAAGGAAGATGACCTCTCCTACATCGGATTGGAGCATGTGGAGCAAGGAACGCTACACATTTCTTCAATCGGATCATCGCAGGAAGTAAAAAGTCATAAGTTCCGTTTCAAGTCAGGAGACATCCTCTTTGGGACGTTACGCCCCTACTTTCGAAAGGTCATTGTTGCTCCGTGCGATGGAGTCTGTTCAACAGAATTCTGTGTTGTCCGCCCAAAAGAACCGGAGGATAGGTATTTCGTCTTCTATGGAATGGCACATCAGCAGTTCATCAAGTATGCCTCCACATGGTACTACTATAATACCACGGATCTGTTCGGTCTGGGTATTTTTGATAACTTCCAACAAGACGTCCTTGTATTGAGCGGGGTCAATGTGGCTCTCATCATTGCAAGTCTACTCATCTTCCGTCGTCGGGACATTCCTGTCTAAGAGTACCTGTTAATGGTAATGATTCCTAAAGATCGACGATAAGAGCTCATCCAAAGTATCGCTTCAGTACACGGGCTGACTCTTTGGTAGCTGATTTTATTTGCCATAGAGTTTGATTTATCAATGTTCAACACGATAGTGAAACATTAGACGGTTTGGTTGAGTGACAACTATTATGATTCCAATTACTGAGATTGCTGAGAAAGCTGGAATAGATAACAAGTATCTCGAAGTTTATGGCGAGTACATGGCGAAGATTGATTTGAATATCCGAAAGGAACTTGGTGATAGGAAAGGGAAACTAATTCTTGTCACTGCTACCAGTCCAACTCCTGCAGGTGAGGGAAAGACCACTAATTCAATTGGTCTCTCAATGGCGTTGAATTGTTTAGGTCACAATGCAGTTGTGACACTGAGACAGCCAAGTTTGGGACCCGTATTTGGAATTAAGGGAGGAGCCGCCGGAGGTGGCAAGTCAAGACTAGAACCCTTCGAGAAAATCAATCTCTTTCTCACAGGGGACTTTCCGGCAGTGTCAGCTGCACACAATCTTTTGTCAGCAATGATTGATAATTACATACATCGGGACCATCAGCCTGAGATTGATGTTAGACGAACATTTTGGCCCCGAAATATGGATATGAATGACAGGGCTCTACGAAAGATAATCATTGGTCTCGGTGGTAGATACGATGGATTTCCGCGGGAAGATACATTCGTAATTACATCTGCCTCAGAAGTGATGGCTATACTTGGTCTCTCTAATAGTTATGCAGAATTGAAAGAAAAACTTGGCAATATTTTCATTGCTAGGTCTGAGGAACGGAAAGATATGTATGCCAGAGATATGAAGGCTCAGGGTGCTATGGCTGTGATCCTTCGGGATGCAATCAAACCAAATCTCATTCAGACCATGGAAGGTACCCCTGCAATCATGCACACTGGTCCCTTCGCAAATATCGCTCATGGAACTAGTTCTATAATTGCCACGGATATTGCTCTACGTCTTTTCGATTATGTGGTTATAGAAGCTGGATTTGGTGCTGACCTTGGTGCAGAGAAATTCTTCAATGTTGTAACTCGTGCAGGAGATCTCACGGTTGATGCCTGTGTTATCATTACAACCATTCGTGCTTTGAAAAACCATGGTAGTGGTGAGCTTGAGAAAGGATTCCCCAATCTCGAGGCACACGTTGAGAACATGCGTAATTTTGGAGTACCTGTTGTGGTCGCAATTAACAAGTTTCCAGATGATACAGAATCTGAGATAGAAATGGTCAAGAAACAGTGTTCACAGAAAGGTGTACAGGTTGTAGTTTCTGAAGTCTTTGCGAGAGGTAGTAAGGGTGGGATAGACCTAGCAAATGCTGTGGTTGAAACAATCAAAACTACCCCTGCGAAAGAAATCAACTACACTTACGAATTGAAGGATTCCATTAAGACGAAGATATTGAAAGTTGCCCAGCAAATCTATGGAGCAAAGGATGTGGATTACACCACCGGCGCAAGTGCCCGTATTCGTTCTCTTGAAAAACGAGGTTATGGTAAACTTCCAATTTGTATAGCAAAGACCCAGTTCAGCTTGTCTGATCATAAAGGTATGAAAGGCAGACCATCCGGTTTTGATGTTGAAGTTGTGGGTGCAGATGTAAGTGCTGGAGCTGGATTCATAGTTGTCTATATGGGTGACATCAACCTAATGCCAGGACTACCAGATGTCCCAGCTGCTGAGGCAATGGATGTTGATGATGAGGGGACAATTACTGGAGTCTTCTAGATAGGTGAGTTCAATGGTAGAAAAAGAGCTGAAACCAATTTGCGAGGATCATGTAATCAAAGGGCGTAGGCTCTCTAACCGCCTAAGGAAAGAGGTCAAAGTTGAAGTTGAAAAATTGGTTGAGAAGAACGGTATCTCTCCCAAATTAGCAACAGTGATTGTTGGTGCGGATGAAGGGTCTCTTATGTACGTTCGAATGAAGCATAAAGCGTCGAACAAGGCAGGTATCCTCTCCGAATCTCATGATCTTCCTGAGAATACAACAGAAGCGGACCTACTTGAGTTGATACAATCACTCAATGATGATTCTTCTGTTCACGGTATTCTTGTACAGCTACCTTTGCCAAAACACATCGATGAGAAGACAATAATTAGTGCCATTACTCCATTGAAAGATGTTGATGGTTTTTCCCCAGCGAATGTCTATCATCTATTTTATGGTGAAGAGGACCTGAGTGCAGCTACTCCTCACGGCATCGTTACTATGTTAGACCGCATAGGTTGGAATGACCTCTCTGGTAAGCATGCAGTAATAATCAATAGGTCGATGATTGTTGGTAAGCCACTCATTATGCTACTTCTAAATCGCAATGCTACGGTGACAGTCTGTCATTCACGGACCAAGGATCTTCCATCATTTACAAGGCAAGCTGATGTTCTAGTATCAGCTATCGGTCGGCGAACTTCAGATGATGATCCTTTCTTCATCACAGACGATATGGTGAAAGACGGTGCAGTAGTGATTGATGTTGCAACACCACATGGTGATGTTGACTTTGAGAAAGTCAAGGCGAAAGCTCTTTGCGTTACACCAGTGCCTGGTGGAGTGGGACCAATGACTATCGCGATGCTTCTCAAGAATGTAATAGCAGCATACATATCTCAAGTATCATAATCCTACTGAACTTCATTGTAAGGTTTTATTAGACAGCACATTCCTCTTCTAAGGCTAATTATACACCATTGTAAGAAGTGAGGAATATGTAATGAAGAACTATGATATAAAAATAATCGACCAAATGTCTGCATCAAAAGAAGAATGGGCTAGCATGCACAAGTTTCGCAGAAAAATAAAGTCCGAGTTATCCCCTGGAGATCCTGTTCAGGATGATACATCATATGAAGAGTGGGTGAAACTAGATTTTGAACAAGCTGAAAACAAATCATATGCTGTCACATTGAAGGAGGATCCTAGTGAAATAATCGCATGGCTACGTATGGGCGTCTTAAAGAAAACCTCGCCTTCCTATGATGGAAATAAGCATATACTTAGCTTAAGGGGTCTGGCTGTTCTCGAAAAGCATCGACGGAAGGGAATCGGCCGAGCTTTCGCGAAATTGATTCACGAATTTGCGGTTGAAAAAGAGAAACGTATTATTCTCGGAGGTACCGTGGACGAAGGAGGCCGGGCGTTTAATCGATTAATTGGAGGTGTTGAAGCCTTAGAAATGCGCGACTCTCGACTCAATATGGATGATGTTGATTGGAATATGGTTGAGAAATGGGAACAGGAAGGAGCCGAGAGATCCCCTGATACAGCTCTGGAATTCTATACATCGATACCTGAGGGGATTCTTGAGAACTATTGCAAGAAATATACCGAAGTAATGAATCAGATGCCTCTTGATGAGCTTGATATGGGAGATCAGATTATTACTCCTGAACTTTGGAGGAAATACGAGGAAACTCACCCCGCTCTCTTTGAAGAGAGCATAGAGAAGGGTAATATGGATGATTTGGCGGTATTCTGCTACACCTCGGGAACCACCGGCATCCCGAAGGGCGTCGTCCGCGACAACGGCGGTCATGCCGTCGCCCTCAAGTGGACCATGAAGAACATCTACGATGTCGACGCGGGCGACGTGTACTGGTCGGCCTCCGACATCGGCTGGGTGGTCGGGCACTCGTACATCGTCTACGCCCCGTTGTTCAAGGGCTGCACGACGATCCTCTACGAGGGCAAGCCCGTAGGCACGCCCGACCCCGGCGC
>JABCSP010000248.1 GCA_018238825.1 Candidatus Thorarchaeota archaeon
CATCGCAATGAGGTCCTGCGCCAATTCCGATCGTTGGGATGCTAATTGATTCGGATATCAGTTTTGCAGTTTCTGAAGGTACTAATTCTATGACGATTGAGAAAGCTCCAGCATCTTCCAAGGCTTTTGCTTGTTCAACAAGTGCTTCCGTCATCTCTGCAGTTCGCCCTTGGACACGATAACCCCCTAGTTGAAAGATAGATTGAGGAGTGAGACCAATATGCCCCATTACGGGAATGCCAGAATCAACAATTGCTCGAACGGTGTCCACAACTCTAGTACTTGCACCTTCTATCTTAACAGCCTCAGCACCGCCTTCCTGAAGCATGAGTGAACAGTTCTCAAGCGCCTGCTCGATACTCACTTTGTATGACATGAAAGGCATATCGCCTATGATAAGACAGTCAGGCTTTGCCCTTGCTACTGCTGCACTGTGGTGGATTACATCGTCAAGTGTAACGGGGATTGTGCTCTCATAACCTAGGAGTGCGTTTCCAACTGAGTCTCCAACGAGAATCATATCCACGCCACATTCACTAAGTATTGAGGCGGTTGGTGCATCGTATGCAGTAAGCATGACAATTTTCTTGTCCTTCTTTTTGAGCTGCTTAATCTTGTGAGTTGTCTTTCGTGCCAAGGTTCGGTCTCCAATTCATCATGAAATATACCATCACTTATAGACTTCGGGAAATTACAGATTTCCCTAGAGATCTATGCCTCTCTTCCTGAATTTCCACTTGTACAGTTCTACTCCAATGATTACTGGTACGGATATGAGTATACAAATAATCCAATCTAATGTTGTCAGTGGGATGATGAAGAAATTCAATCCAAAGGTCGATAGTATCTCGTTGACCAATGGATTATACATCAACAGGTAGTGAGCAAGATAGATGAGACCTAGGAATATGACGAAGATCCAAGTTCCTGGCTCACGGAGACTCTTGTGAAGTGGAAGATTAATTCTGCGAATTAGTAGAACCAGAGTACTCTCGACAATCAAGATAACTGACAGGAGCATTGTTGTTGACTTTAGCAAAACCCAGATGGGAGCAGACGTAAACTCATTATAGTAGAAAACCTGACCAGGGACTTCAGGAACCCAAGTCGACCAGAAACCAGTCATATTTTCAGGAGTTACAGTTACTATGCCCCAAAATTGTGTGAATGTCAAGAAGTATACAAGTGATGCTCCTAACGCCATAAGGATGATACTTAGTATCATTACTTTTCCGATATTTCTCGTAATTATTTCTTGACTGTCTCTTGGTTTCTCTTCCATTACTTTCGTAGAAGTACGATCAAATACTAACGCTAGACCGGGGAATGAGTGAGTTGTGACAACCAGATAGAGGTTTTGCCAGTGGCTGAACAAATTGATATAATCGGGGAAGATGAATAGTGCACCAAAGAAGATGATACTCTCGAAAACATTGATTGCAACGTAAAAGTAAATCATCATTCTAATCTTGCTGAAGAGACCTCGACCTTGATGAACACCGGAAACAATAGACGCAAAGCTATCATCTGTGATGACAATGTCTGCTGCTTCTTTAGCAACATCCGTTCCTGTAATGCCCATAGCAATTCCGGCATCGCTCATGGCCAAAGCTAAAGCATCATTTACACCATCACCAGTCATAGCAACAATTTTGTTTTGGTCCTGGTATCGCTCGACAATCACTTGTTTATGGTCGGGATTAACTCGAGCAAAGACATTGGTTCTTGCAAAGTCCGCATCATTGATGTCAAGGACTTTAGATCCCTCGACTACTAATGAATTCTCGGAGAAAACTCCCAAGTCCGAGGCTATAGTCTTGGCAGTAGCTGCCGCATCGCCAGTGATCATGATAACATTGATTCCTGCACTATGACAGTCTTGGACAGCCTCTTTCACACCCAGTCGTGGTGGGTCCACAATACAAGCAAATCCAAGATAGGTGAGTTTGCTTTCAGTTTTTTCACGAGCTTTATTTCCCGTGGGAACTGAGTCCATCTGTTTGTACGCAAGAGAGATAACTCTGTAACCCTTTGAGGCAAAATCATTAGCTAGAGCATTGACACGCTCCAATAAGCCGGGCGTAATCTTCGTGGGAGTGTCCTTTCCGTTCACATATGTGCAAAGAGGCATCAGAACTTCCGTAGCTCCTTTAACAAAAGCTACGAATTTATCCTCATCCTGACAAATCTTGGATATCCTCTTGAGTTCCGATTCAAATGGAAATTCTTCAACAATACTGTAACGTTTTCGTATTGCCTCCTCATCAATACCACTCTTTCGAAACATGGTCAATAGGGCGGCATCTGTAGGGTCTCCTAATGGTGTCCAAACAGTACCTTGGTCGGGAATTTCTTCTGTGATTATCTCTGCATCATTTGCGATTCCACCACAGGTAACCATTCGGAAAAGACCCTTCCAAGAAAAGATATCATCAACAAATTCCTCTTCGAAATCAGCAACATTAGAATCAGTTGCACCTTTCAAGAGGTATATTCCTCCAGTGGGATCATAACCGTCTCCCCTGACGGAGTAGAGATTCTTTGTGTCCCAGCAGTATTTGACTGTCATCTCGTTTTTGGTCATAGTTCCAGTTTTGTCACTGCAAATGACACTTACACGCCCAAGACTCTCAACTGCAGAGAGGTCTCGAATGATAACTCCTTTGCGTGCCATTGCAAGTACTCCAGTAAGGAGAACTATTGTTGTGAGCAATGGGATATTGATTGGCATAATGGTCATAGCACTAACAATACCTTCACCGATTTTCTCAGAGAGATATTGAAGACTGAAATTGAAAACTTCACCATGAACAATCGGATAAATAAAAACCTGCCAGATAACAGACACAGCCATAAGAATGATTGCAGCGATTCCCAAGTATTTTGCCAAGAGATTAACTTTTTTCCTCAGAGGAATGTCCCCAGTATTCAATGCCTCGAGTGTGCCCTGTATCTTCCCAATCTCCGTGCGACCACCTGTTGCTGTAGTTACTACCGTTGCCATTCCTGTTGAAATATACGTACCAAAGAAGACAGTATTCAACATATCAGTGAGAGAAACATCCTCTACAACACGTGCATCCTCACGCTTCATAACAGGTACACTTTCACCAGTAAGTGATGCTTCGTTTGCCATCAGGTTTGACGATGAGATAATACGACCATCAGCAGGAATTTTATCACCCTGCTCGAGTTTAACAATATCACCTGGAACTAAATCTACAGGTGAGATACTGGCTTCTTTGCCGTCCCGGATAACTCTAGCTTCTCCCGCAGATAATTTCTCCAAGGCATCTAATTTTTTCTCAGCTCGATATTGTTGAATCATGGCAACGAATGCGTTAACTGCTACAATTGCGAGCCAAAGGGATGCACCACCCATAGTGTTGTAGGGAGAGGGGAAGAAATATGCGATAGCAATTAGTGCAAATGAGCTTATTATGTAGATAGTAATCAACCAATTAAGAATAGGGGCAATATAGACTTGTATGAAAGATCCTTTATACCTTGGAATGGAGTTCGGTCCATATTCTTGAAGTCGACTCTTAACTTCATCAGCTGAGAGACCTTTCTTCTCATTAACCTCTAAGGATTCTAAGACTTCCTCTAAAGGTAATGAGTGATATGTTACACTTGAACTAGATTCTGTGATGGCGTCTTCTCCGGACAAGTTCAGTACCTCTTGAAGGTATGTTGATGTGATATCATCGCAGATAAATGAAACGTGAATGGTCCCATCTCTACTACGTGAATATTGAGCAAACAAATCAACCTAATGAAGCTTTTCTGAACCAATACTTCTTTACCGTTGTCGATAGGTTCATGTACAATCACAACATAAGAGCTAACTGCACGCATTTGCATCACCTAGGTGTCGATTATGGCCTTTTATTGGGAACCAACAAGCACTCCAAAGAAAGAATCATCAAGTGGGAAAAGAATTATTGCGGTCATCATCATTCTGATGATTGTTGTTTCCACTGGACTAGTGTATATTACCTCTATCGTACCCTGGAGTAGTGCACCTACCGCGAAGGTCCGAGTTGCTGTTTTAGATTCAGGTGTTGATATAGATCTTGGCTTGACAGGAAGGGTTGTAGCAGAGAAGAGCTTTTTGACAATTGATAATGGATACGATTTTGAAGATCTTTCAACTACAGATTCAAGACCAACAGATGTTCCCCATGGAACCATAATTGCTAGACAGTTGGCGACTTCTCCGAACGTAGAAATTGTGAATGGAAAGGTGTTGAGCGAGGAGGGATCAGCTACAACACTAGCTTTAGTTAAAGCAAT
>JABCSP010000249.1 GCA_018238825.1 Candidatus Thorarchaeota archaeon
GTACGAATGACAATTCACTTTTTCGACGAACATGTTTTTCGCGCAGTCTTTGGTGGTCTTCACGAGGCGGGTCATGCGATACATGGACAAAATAGGAATCCAGAATGGAAATGGATGATTCTTGGAGAGAGCAGTAGTTCAGGAATTAGTGAATCACAGAGTAGATTTGTTGAGAATATTATAGGTCGCTCTCCTGAGTTCTGGCATCACTATCAGTCAAGGTTTCATAATATTACACGTCAAGTGTTCAAAGATATCTCACACCAAGAAATTGCTCAAGCTATCAATATTGTAAAACCTTCAAAAATACGAGTTACCGCTGATGAAATGACTTACGCATTACATATCATCATTCGTTTTGAAATCGAACTCGCTCTTTTCCGAGATAAAATGGCTGTTTCTGATATCCCTCAGGTATGGAATGAAAAATACGAAAAGTATCTTGGAGTGGAGATTGAAAATGATAGTGAAGGTGCTTTGCAGGACACTCATTGGGCGTGGGCGTACTGGGGATACTTCCCAACTTATGCACTCGGAAACATGTACAGTGGAATGATACTAGAAAGAATGGAGAAAGATATTCCTAACTGGAGAGTGGATGTTTCTCAAGGAAGCGTAGCTCCCGTAATTGATTGGTTAAATGTTCATGTGCATAAGCCATCTAATAGATACGATCCATCAAGAATGATTGAAGAAATAACAGGTAAGAAAATCACAGCTAAACCTTTCATCAATTACTTGGAGAAAAAGTACTCGATGCTATTTGGATGATTTAATTTCCTACTCACAAGCTTTATTCGAGTTTCAAACTTCTTCCTTTCTGTGAAATATATTGTTGCAGTATGAAGGTTCTATTTGGAGACCTCCAAGTGAAGCGCGAAGCTTGATTCTTCAGGCAACAGTTGGATGTTCTCATAATGCTTGCATATTTTGTGTATCCTACAAAGAAAAGCAATATCGAGTCAGGGGTGCAGATGCTATTCAATCAGACCTTGATTCTCTAAATGACTCATACAAACGACGGGTTTCTCGTGTCTTTCTTGCAGATGGCAATGCATTAGCAATGTCAACAACAGAAATGCTGGATACACTGAAAGTTCTGTATGGAAACCTACCCTCTCTCCAACGCGTTGGTGTCTATGGATATGCTAAAGATGTTCGAACAAAAAGTATTGATGATTTGAAAGAACTGTATAATGCAGGTTTAGGGATAGTATACTTGGGTCTTGAAACAGGTGACGATGATTTATTACGTTGGGCTAGAAAAGGTATCGATTCAGCTGAGAATATTGAAGCATGCAGGAAAATTCGCGACGCGGAAATTCCACTTTCTCTCACAATAATCTTAGGTCTTGGTGGGCTCGATAATTCTAACAAACATGCTATAGCAACAGCTAATGTTCTGAACCAAATCGATCCAGAATACGTTGGAGCGTTGACATTGATGACACCACCAAGTACTCAAATTTATGAGATGGTTGAATCAAAGGAATTTATTCCAATGAAACCAATGGACATACTTACAGAATTGAAGATTTTGGTCGAGCATCTTGAACTAACTAACTGCATATTCAGAACTAACCATGCATCCAATTATCTCCCTATCAGAGGTACTCTTAGTGAAGATAAATCTCGGTTACTTGAGATTCTCACTGAGACAATAGAAACAGGAGCTACAGAAAATCTTCGACCAGGTTTCATGAGAGGTTTGTAGATAGAACGATTGCTGATATTTTCACCTATATGCAAAAAATAAAGGGGAACCTGAACAGGAATTCCCTGCTCAAGTTCAATTGCTTAGATTTATGCTACTTCTTCTTCTTCATGATTATCACGATAATAATCAAGACAACAAGTACTCCAGCTCCGATGATAGCTAATAGCGTAGGGTCAAGAGGTAGACCGGTTCCAGTAGTAGTAGTTGTAGTAGTAGTTGTAGTAGTAGTTGTAGTAGTTGTAGTTTCATCGATGTTATATAACTCGAATGTATCATCTGACTCGTCAGAATTCGATAATACCGTATCTGAAACTTCCACTCGAATCATGTAATCTGTCCCATTTTCATGGAGAGCTGTATTCCATTCGTACTCTGTCACAGATAGTCCAGATGCTAACAGAGTCCAATCAGAACCATTGTTATCACTGTAGAAAACATCGAAGGTCAATGGGTCACTATCGAAATCAGCAGCTTCCCAATTGATGGTTATTGTTCCATTTAGAACCGCTCCACCATTCGGTGCGATTACTTCAACAGTAGGAGCTCGATTCTCTGCCAACCACTTGAAAACATTAGCTACAAATACAGGATTGTCGGAATCGTAGATATTACCAAAACCATCTGAGTCTGTATCAGTGATTTCTGCAAGATTTACATCAGTTAAGAAAACCACACGACCCATATTGAAAGTCGTGGCTGCAAAAACTGGTATATTAATTGCTGGAGACCCATCATTCCAAATAGAAGTACTATCACTATCTGTTGAAACTAATGCAGTTCCAGAACCAATAGAAATGAATCCAGTACTACGAGAAACTTCAAGTCTTTCTACACCATCCATAATCGGATGAGCACCAATATTGCCACCGTCATAAGCTATGTATGAAGCATAGCTAACATAATCATCAGTGTCTTCAAACCAGCCTGTTAGATTTACCTGAAGTCCAAATTCTTGTGCAATTGGATCTATTTGCCAACTATATGAAGAATGGTCACCCCAAAGAAGAAGAGCTCCTCCTTCAGACACAAAGTCTGTAATGTTTGCAATTTCTGTTGTGTTGTAATCCAGTGAACCGTCGCAAATGAACAGTATGTCTGCATCTTCAAAGGCTGTTGGATTAAATATATTTATCCACTCAACATTGTATCCATTAAACATCAATAGATTTGCAAATTGATTGTATTCAGAATGGATGTATTTAAACGGATTATGGGATTGGTCAAACACAACTGTTTGCTCGGGGATTCCAGCTCCTGAAAGCCACCTGAAAGCATTTCTAGTGAAAATTTCGTTGTCGGAATCATAGTAGTTTATCGTTGCATCTCCATCAGCGTCCGAATCAGTCAATAAACCTTCGTCAGTAAGAATAACAATCCGTCCTGCTCCAACTAAATCTGCAGCTGCAACTGGTAATCCATTAGCCACCTCAACTCCATTCCAAGTTGTCGTTCCATCTGTGTCAGTTGTTATCAGAGGTACTGCACTTTCTGGGATCTCTATAAGAGCAGTAGGAGCATAGGTTTCAATGACATCAACACCTACTTTTGTAGAATGCATATTCAGATTTTCGGGATAGAAATCAATAAACCAAAGGTAGATACCGGAGTCATCAGAATCATACAGCTTTGCGGTCGTGTTTCGAACAAACCCGAAATGATTCATGAGATTGTCTGTCGCATCTCCCAAATAAGTCCATTCAGTAACAATGAAGAGACCTCCACCTCCACTGACAAAATCTGCAATCATGTCAATCTCAGTTGCATTATATTCATTGGTGCAATATGAAATAACAAGAATCTCACAGGCTTCAAGAATTGCTGGATCGAAAGTATTCATTGAGGATACTGAAAATCCATGGTCTGGAAGGTCACTAGAAATCGCATTTAATCCGGAATTTACATTCTTATACTGACCATGGGAATTGTCAAACACTACATGTCTGTGTAGAAGTATTGCATTTTGAAGCAGAGTGTCCTGTTCAGCAACTCCTGAAGTGAACATGTCAAAGCCTAATAGAACAACATGACCCTTTCCAATAGTTTTGTGAACTACGACAGCTTTTCCATTTGTGTTGTCTTCCATAACAACTACACCGTCTGTTGTATCAAAATTAGTAGAACCACTTGCACCAGTATATGAAGAAGGCATATTTCGAGCCAATGCATCATTCGTATCAATAAGATTCAATTGATGCGCAAAAGCACTACCAGGATTGTAGAGTTCCATGAGACCGGTCCCATTCAGTATGCGAGCTGTTGTGCCCCTGTTTGTAGGTGACTCATAGGTCATGCATATTACTATTCCACCATCCAGAACAAAAGATGGAAGGATACTATCCCAAACCCCTACAATCATATCCGATGTTGAGAAATTACCTAACTCATTTTCTGTGAGAAGTAAGATATCATATTCATCTATCACTGATCCCAATTGTGTATAGTCTGTGAGGTTATCGTAAGTGAATTTACCTTCAAGACTACCAATCATTGATGACATAGTATTATCCCATTCTCCACCAGGATCCAAATCTGTGAATTCTGTGTAGATGAGAATGTTTACTGCTTCATTACGACGATC
>JABCSP010000250.1 GCA_018238825.1 Candidatus Thorarchaeota archaeon
AGGCGTAGATTTCACCTTTACGCACTTCTAGTGATAGGTTACTAACTGCAACGAGGTCTCCGAAGGACTTTGTTAGATTACTTATTACGATCGCTACCACTTCTCTTCAAACTCCATTGATAATATATGTGGACATGGAAAATGACACAATGATATAGGTATCTTTGTCTGAATGAATATAATATTTCAGAACCACGCGGTTCAGGTTAGGACATATTCATCGTGAAACCCGTGGATTTAACAGGCATAAGTTGCATAACAAAAACACATCTGTGAGTTGATGAAACATGCAGTACAGAACGCTAGGGAAATTGGGAACCAAAGTATCAGCTCTTGGATTTGGTTGTATGCGCCTTCCAACTAATGACAAAGATGGTACAATCAACCGGGAAGAAGCAATCAAGCTAATTCGATAAGGAATTGATAGCGGCATCACGTATGTGGACAATGCCTGGCCATATCATAAAGGCGAAAGCGAAGTAGTTCTGGGATTGGCATTGAAAGATGGGTATCGAGAAAGAGTCACTTTAGTTACTAAATGCCCGGTTGGGCCTAAAGAGTTCTCAGCACCTGAACATTTTGAAAAATATTTGAATAATCAGCTTGAGCGGTTAGATGTTGAATGTATAGACATCTATTTGTTACATGCCCTGAACAAGAAGTCTTTCGAAGAAAAAGTACTGCAGTTCAAATTGATAGACCGAGCAATGAAAGCTAAGAAAGAAGGTAAAATCAAGCATCTTGGTTTCTCTTTTCATGATAAACCTGAAGTTCTCAAGGAAATCATTGACACCGGACACTTTGAACTAATGCTTGTCCAATACAATATCGTTGACCAAGTCAATCATGAGATGATCAATTATGCCGGTGAGAAGGGTCTCGCGGTAGCAATAATGGGCACTGTAGGTGGTGGTCGATTAGCTGGTACGGATCTCGCTGAAGAAATGAAAGGATGGCTTACCCCAGGAAGGGAGAACTACGCGGACCTAGCGTTTAAGTTTGTATTGAACAATCCTAACGTTTCTGTTGCACTATCAGGTATGGGGTCCGATGAGATGCTAGATGATAACCTCCGTATTACTTCCAGAGATGATTATGATCAATTATCCGCTAAGGAAAAGGAATCAATTGATAGTATTGCAACGAGATTCAAGGAACTTTGTGACAATATCTGCACTCAATGCAAGTACTGTCAACCATGTCCAAATGAAGTGAATATCAGTTTCATCTTCAATGCTCTACAACGATATCAGATATACGGTCATAGAGAACAAGCAAAACATCTCTATTCATTGATTGGAACTACTCCATGGGCTGCGGGAGAGAATGCATCTGCGTGTGAGGAATGTGGTGAATGCCTTGAGAAATGTCCTCAGGGAATCGAGATCATTGAACAACTGAAGAAAGCACATGAGATTCTCTCAGAAAAATAAAAATTTAGTGACAACAAATTATTGTTTTTACTTCAAGAAATGATAAAACCGCACTATAACCACAAATCCCATACTTTACTCCGATTTTTTTGAATCTAAGGAGATTAGCTTCACTTCGCAATTCGGACACAGAGGAACTCCGGATGTTTTATGAAATAGATCAAAGGATGTGTACGATTTCTTACAGGATGGACACATCAGGCTTTCCAACTTCTCTGATTCGACAGTTTCAGGCTCCGGATATTCATGGAGGGATGACCGCTCAGATTGACTGGATGGGGATTTAGTACGGTGTTCCCACCATGAATTTATCACCCCTCCTATAAAAGTTAGGAACATTATACAAATGAGGAGTGGATATACTAACAACATCAACACTGCTAGTGTCATATAGAAATCATTGTCTGTTGCAAGAGACAAAAACATGAATAACATCATGAGTAGTTGTGATGCGATAAACGCTGCTCCACATATTTTACCTTTTTTTTCTGATGGCAACTAGCACTAACTCCTCACGTTCCTAAACGTGTATGAAAAAATACCTGTAAGCATTAGAACCTTTTCGACGGCATGTATTGCTTTGAAAAACAACGGTTTATAATTCTACACAATAATTACATCCCAATCGTAGGTAGTTGATATGAGAAATTTACGCTATTTCATGAGTGGAGCTCGTCTACTCATTGTTCTTGGATTTCTGAGCTTGATTGGTAGCATTATCCTGGCATATACTAATAATTTCACACCGCTCCCATGGAGTCCTTCTGTAGTAATACTGGCTGGTATTATTGGTTTTGTTGGCTTCGTTTCACTTGGTAGTGCTCTGATTTTGTTTGATACATCATGGGCTACTCGTCTTAATAGGCATATGGCGCATTCTACCCCTGACCGAGATTCAATCGTCAGGGTTGTAAAAAGTGATGTTGCAAAGCGAAAGGAGTATTTCGTCTATGGAGCACCAGAAGAAATTGTTCGAGAGGTTGTAGAGAATGACTGGCCTTTCAAGGGCAAATTGAAATCAAAAGATTGGTATGTTATTGACTCAAGAGAAAATGATGTGTCCGACAAAATCTATTCTGAAGTTGAAGGTACATTGAAAGTAGTTTTCGAATAGGACATTATATTTTTCATACTGACTAATTATTCGGGACAAGTTCTTCCTCACATTCTGGACAAAATGGAGTTGTAGCAGGGGATAGATCTAATTCCTCTCTATTGTAAACTTTCTCACAATTTGGACATTGCAATAATTCAGTTTCTCTTTGATGTAAAACTTGCTTTCTTATTTCCTTCCACTTTT
This sequence comes from Candidatus Thorarchaeota archaeon, assembly GCA_018238825.1. GTDB lineage: Archaea > Asgardarchaeota > Thorarchaeia > Thorarchaeales > Thorarchaeaceae > SMTZ1-45. The sequence goes on from JABCSP010000250.1 coordinate 2,734, forward strand.
TCACTAACCTATGGATGGCATAAACCAGAATAATAATCAGCCAAGTAGTAATATAAAATAACACTATTACTTCAATTTGGAAAAAGATTTCATTACCTGTGACTAAACCCACAATCACGGAGATTGCGTATAGGCAAATAAGCAGAATCCATAAGACAGTAAAAATTCCCTGTACTTTATTTCGTTTCATTATTTTACAGCCCCAGGTTCTAAAATTATTGTACTCGTTCTGAAAAAAGTTTTACCTCACAATCAGGACAAAATGGAGTTGCAGTAGGGGATAAATCCAATTCCTCTCTTTTGTAAACTTTCCCACAAGTTGGACACTGCAATAATCCACTTTCAACTTGGCGTTCGATTTTCTTCCTTCTTTTCATCCACTTCTTCACTGAATCGCGATTATCATAAATTCGAAAAATGACTAGCACAGTAGGAAAATAGAAGAACATCACTATCGCAAACAATGTGAATCCTTCATCGTGCAGGATGAATCCCAAAATAATGAAGATTATGAATAGAATGAAAGATAGGCTAGATGAATATTGTGCAATTGCTTCAGCTGTCTTTCGTTTCATTGTACTGCGTCCTCATGTTCAATATTTTGGAGTCATTCATAGGGATTATAATCATCATCAAGAACCTGCAGAATTCTATGTACTTTCTCTCATTTCCTGAATGGATGGTAATTCAAATCTAAATCTGTAGTCCTGGTACTCTTTCCAGTATTTACGAAGGTACTCTCCAATTTCAAGTGGGTTTCCAAACAATATTGAGTAATTCTGTAAGACACTTGCTTTAATCAATGTAGGCAATGCCTCAAATATTGAGAGATCATATTTTTTTGGAATTTCGCCCAAAAGGTCCATTTTACATTCTATCAAATATTCTGCGTTATCAGAGTGTGCTAATACTGCAATGTCAATATCTGAACCAATTCGATAATCTCCGGTGACAAATGAACCAAAGAGAAGAACATCATGGTTTGATAATCCCAACAAATCATTTCTGATAGTTTCAAGATCCATCTAGAAAATCCTCCATTATCTCAATAAGCAGAGAAAGAGTATTCCTCACATCAGAAACCGATCTAAGTACAATCTCCCTATCAATGCCATTGTATTGATGAACTAAAACATTCCTAAGACCATTGCACTTTTTTAACTGAGTTGATAATTTTGAATCGATATAATTTCCTGACTCAAGCATATCGATATTTGATTTATCTCCTTTGGGAACTTCTCCCTTATCCTTCGTGAACATTGCAATAAGATCCATTGAACTTTCAATTGATGTAAGAAGAGTATAATATAGAGCTCTCGTCTGAATCTCATCCGGATTGGGAATTAATTGCTCTACGAAACGCAGACTATCGACAATGTATCTTATTTTCGTCTTGTATCGGGCTCTCCTCTCTATATCCATAATGCTCAACTCAACATTTCTGGAGTTACTATGTGACATATCAATATATTCACATATAATGAGTCTGTTTGTTTCTAACCTTATTCCTCTCTTTTCAAGTGGTATGGGACAAGTCTTTCCTCACAATCTGGAC
>JABCSP010000251.1 GCA_018238825.1 Candidatus Thorarchaeota archaeon
ACACATCCAAATGCACTCTCAGGAACCACCATTTTGTCAAGGAGTGTTAGTCCTTTTCGAGTGAGATGTAGTGTTTCCTCTTCCCGACCTCTATCAATAAGCTTCTCTATCTCCCTTGAAATGTTCACTAATTCCTCTTCTGCTTCAGAAGAGATTCCTCGATATTCTAAAGATAGGAGCTTAACGGTGGCACAGTTTGAACAGAATATATCTTGCTGATTCTTTCATATAGAGTCAGATGAAACGTTTCTATTGCACAATTGACATCGGGTCACTAGTATCAGTTCTCCATTATTTAAGCGGCAATAATTGCTCAATATGAATCTTGTTGGAAATTTCTTATCCCAAGAGTAGAGATTTGATGGGAGGTGAAACATGACTTATGGGAAAGGTAAAAAGAGTAACAAACTGAGATTGAGTATCAGACTGTGGTGTAATTAATGAGAAAACGTGATGGGATGGTTATATTCTGGCCCGCATATTTTGACCAAAATTACACTAGATCTCAGGGTCGTAAAATTCCAAGCAAACTTTCTGCTCCAGATGTCACTCTTGTCCTGCTCAAAAAGGCTGCAGAATCATTAGAATTAGAATATGAGCTAGAGCCTGAAAAACGGTATCCAAGAAACTGGACGGAGTCTCAAGGATACATCGTTATAGCTAATGATGAAGGCCACAAAAAGAAGAGGCTCATGCTAATGTTAGCAAAGGGCGTTCGAAGAGCTGCTGCTCAGAGGAAATCTGCATTATTAGCTGCGGAACAGAAGAAGGGAAAGGGAAAGAAGAAAGGTAAGAAGAAGAGGAAATGAAATCTATTAGGAGTCATATTACTTGCGGCGATTAGGAAAAGTACTCCACATTTCAAACCGTGGTTCAATCATCATTCGTACTGAAAAGACCCCTCCAGTGGGAAGACAAACTATTGTGATGGATAAGAAAGCGCAAGAAGTAGGTACAATCATCGATGTGTTTGGACCAGTGAAGTTTCCTTATGTTGCAATCAAACCAAATCGTGGATATGATCCTCAGAAACTTGTTGGCCAGATGCTGTATTTATACAAAAAGCGATGAACATTTGTGTACATTCATGCCAACTCTAATACGACGTTTGCCGATAATGGTTAGTAGCTTCCGATTATTTAATATCTGTTCGTGCAGTTCGTACTATGTTGCCATGTGTCTTATCAAAGGTCATTTCAATGAACGATGCTATTGATTCGATTATTAGCGAATTAAAATCCGCCAATATGGGTCTAGGCATTGATGAATTGACTGAGAAACTTGGTATCGATAAAAAACAGATCACGTTAGCTCTAACGACTCTGATGTCCGAGGGACGGATAATGCAGAAACAAGAACTCGAAAACGACAAGTACATGATAAAACCAGCAAGCACTGATGACAGCGAGCCCAGTGGTCTATCCGATATGAATGGGTGTCCATGCTTCCATTGTTTGCGAATTAGTAAATGCGGTATTAGACAACCAGATTCACCAGCTGAGTGTAGTGAATTGGAAGAATGGATGGGCGCAGACATTAGATAGTCTGCACTATTTCTTCTTACTTTGCGCTTTCTTGCGCGGTCCAATTGCTAGTAGATATATCTCTGCACTAGTCTTACGTGAAGCTGGAGGCTTGATTAGTTTGACAGAGTTGAAGCGTTTTCGTGTTTCCACTAAGAACTCATGAAATCCCTGTCCTTGGAATACTTTTGCTAGGGCTTTCCCTTTTGGACCAAGAACTTTGTGTGCAATATCATAGGTACGTTCTGCCAGTTCAAGCTGTCTGACTACATCCAAATCCCATAGTCCCGACACTTTTGGAGAGCAGTCTGAGAGCACTAGATCAAATGGGATTCCAGTTATTTTCTCAGCTTTTTCTATGATTTCATCATCAAGAATACTTCCTTGGATGAAATGAACTCCTTGAACGGGGGGCATAGGTTCTAGGTCTATTGCAACAATCTGCAGGCTCCCATCAAGCTCGCGTAAGACTTGAGTCCAACCACCTGGAGCACTACACAACTCCAGTACAATTTCTACTCCTTGCAAGAGTTTCTGATTCTTAGCCATCTGTCTGATTTTGAAGGCTGACCTGCTCCGATATCCTGCCTTCTTTGCCGCTATGTAATACGGATCTTTCCTACGGCGCCCTCCTTCTGAACTTCTTGCCATTTCTTTTCACCTTCCAATCAAATCTAATATTGCTGTCTTCACATCAACAACAGAGGCACTTGTTCTAATTGCAGTTGGTCTGAAGTGTGTTCTGGCTACTTTGTGTCCTGCATTTTTGAGGTATTCTATAACATCTCTATTCTTAGGTGGCGTAAGGTTGTACAAGTCACAGAGGACATGAAGGTCAATGTAAGGATACTCTACTAGAGCACACTCTTCATGCATTTCTTCTAGGATTCTTGGAACTCGCTTATGGTAAATACTTGAATCATCCTTCTTGAATACATCATTTGTTTGCTTCAATATCTTTGAATCGAATAGATTTCCGATCCAAAGGGGCCCCGCCTTTCTAATTGGTCCTTTACAGTTCTTTATGTCATGCTCAAAGTCTATTTTTTCATGCCTTGCTTTTAGTGGAATTGTCTGGGTTCGCATACACCCTTGACAATATCGAATCACTCCAAGATTGTCTGCTTGGCGATTAGATTTCTTTCTATTAGCTTCAATCTTTACCCATGTTCTAACATAGTGATCTGTACTCAGCACCGCTATTGGAGTCATTGAGCAATCATTGAGACCTGCTATACGAAATGCTATTGCTTCAAGGAGCCTAACGGCCAGCTCATGCACAAAAGGAGCTCTTATAGAAAATCCTCCGTATCGTCGCATGGCTACTTTTGGATATGCTCCACATAGGACTGGCATATCAGTAGCGGTGAGAGCTAGTAAGCCACCTTTTGGATTCAGGGATTGAATTGATGCATTCAAATATGGCGCAGGTGTTCCAAAGGGGTCAACATCCACATAATCAAAGCGCGTTTCTCTTGACTCTGTCATCAATAGAAGTTTGGCATCACCCTTCAGTACCTTAGCTCTTTTTTCCAATCCGAGTAGTTTGATATTCTTGGTTGCTGTTTCTATTGCAGTTGGGTTGACATCGAACATCTTAGCAGAAAAATCTCCAGAGCATTCATTCAGGTATCGGAGAGTTCTGACACCTGAACCAGTCAGTGGTTCACACATTGATTCGATATTGTTACTCTCTAAGTACCCTGAGAGAAGTAACACGGATATATCCCGATTGAGTTGCATTCGAGGGTTGTAGAATACTGGAAGGCTGGCTGAGATCTGTTTCTTATCACCACTATAATGCTCTACATCTGCACTCAGGAATGTAGTTCTGCCTTCTGTGTATTCTCTCTCGACTGTCATCTAACAAAAACTTCCTGAATTTGCTAATAAGATGATAGGCAGGACTATGATTATTGCTATTGCGTAATGTCTAAGTAGACAAGGATGAGGAATCAAGTAATTCGACTTTGTTCGTAAACTAGTTTGTAAGGTGCTGAAAATTGCCAACAAAAATTAAGATTCAAACAAACCGTGGCGATATGGTAGCAGAATTCTTCAATGATGATGCAATCAACACGGTCAAGAATTTTGTCACTCTTGCTCAGAGTGGCTATTATAATGGGCTTACTTTTCATCGAGTTGTTGATAAATTCGTGATTCAAGGTGGAGACCCCACAGGTACTGGCTCTGGAGGTCCTGGATATGCTATTCCCTGTGAAACCCGAGGTCACAGACAGAAGCACCGAGTTGGTGGTTTTTTGTCCTGTTTTAAATTTAATCACACTTGAAGCTCGATTGCAGATAAATTGTTATATAAGGCTAAAATATTACAAAATGAGACTGTCAAAACAAATATCGATATTTGTACTTTTTCTATTAGCGCTGTCAGTGGGTGTTCAGGCTGAAGAACAATTACATGCAAAAACTGTTGTAGTTATAGGGACAGAAAAAATATATTCTAACAATGTTGCTGTTGCGCGGAACCGGGCAATTTCCAACAGCCTGATCTCGGCAATAGAAAATGTTGTAAAAGATTTTCTGCCGCTTGAGTCTCTAATTCAGAATTTTCAAGTTATAAATGAAATTCTATCTAATAATACAGAAGAATTTGTTCAAGGATACAAAGTGCTGACAGAGGCATTGTCCGGAAATACTTACAGGGTAATGGTTCAGGCAACTGTTTCGATTGACAAAGTTCAGCAGCAACTTTCAATTGCAGGGATTATGATAGGCAAAAAGTCTATGCCGCGGGTTCTCTTT
>JABCSP010000252.1 GCA_018238825.1 Candidatus Thorarchaeota archaeon
AACGAAATGTGTTTATGAAATATCTAGCTGTGATTTGTCTTTCCGTGTTATTGCTACCTACAGTATCCAATAACCAATATGCTACACCAGAAGTAGTTACTAATCCTTTGGAGTTTAATGATGTTGCAAGTTTCACTCCAAAAACAATTCTATTTGACGAGTCGCATTGTGATAATGGAAGCAGTCTTTGGACACCAGGAAATGCCTCAATGTTCAGCTGGATGTTAGGTGAAAATGGATATTCATCTTCAACCAATTTTGATGAAAACTTGAATTCTGGAATGCTCAATGATTATGATATTCTTGTACTATTCTTCCCTGTAGTTCCGCTTACAAGCGGTGAGATCAGTGCAGTACTCTCATTCGTAGATGGAGGAGGAGGTGTACTACTTGTTGGAGCTGATAGTTCAAATTGGTGGCAATTTCGAGGAGATAATCTCAATCCAATCGCAAGCACATTTGGAATCACATTCCAATCAGACACTGTGACTGAGATTGTCACGTCATTTGGAACACACAATATCACTTATGGTCTTACAAATCTGAACGCAAATGGGGATGACATCGATGCATGCTCTCTGAGTGTTTCAACTCCTGCAATTTCAGTTATTGATTCATCTACTGGTTCAATAGTAGCTGTGTCAGAATCAGGTCTTGGAAGAGTTGTTGCTGTTGGTGGACCGGGACCTTTCTACATGTACCGAAAGAATTCAGCAAATTGGGGAGATTCCCACTTCCAGTTCTCATTGAATGTGATAGATTGGGTAGCTGGAAATCCAGCTAGAGCAGCGAATGTTCCAGATGAAGCAGTAATTACTGTTGGTCCAGGACCGAGTCTATCACCAAGTGAGGTTGAAAGTTATGATATGTTTACTGGAGCAATTCATGACCACACTACACATAGTGATGGAGCAAACACACCAGCGGAGATGCTCGATAAGGCTCTGAAAATTGGTTTCGACTATTTCGTAATGAGTGACCATTCCTATGATACACCCGTCACTATAAACGGAATAACGGGTGCACTAGCAATGAGAGATATTGTTGAAGCTAATAACATCGATTTGCAGATGTTCATAGGTGCAGAGTTATCAACCGTGAAACACACACTTGGTTTCCCCCTAACAGCCAATATCTTCACTGCAAACCAGCAGGAAGCAGTAGATGAAATTCATGCACAAGGAGCTTTTGCGGGTTTATGTCATCCAAGTATCGGACACGACTATGCTCCTATTTACGAGGCTAGAGATGCTTACGGTTACGACGCCATTGAAGTGAACAATAGAGGTTTCTTTTTTGGTGGAGGAGAGGATGGCTTCTTTGATGACTTCTATGGAGCTGCAGATACTCACGGTGTTGGAGAAGATGGGGTCATGAATGCAGTGTTCGTAGAGAATCCCAGTGGACCAAATGGAAGAATAACCGATTGGAATTTGATAGATGCCATTCTCGATAAACGAGTGGTTATTATTGACCCCTATAACAACATGATTTATGGACAGGAGATCTGGGTTGAGCGTTACTTTGAAATTCGAAGTGACGCTGATGCAGAAATCCAATCAGGACTTACTCTAGTACAGAATCTAAGTGATGCAGGAGAAGATGTTAGTCTCTCAAGATATTATCTTGAAGATGCAGCATCAGCATTAGCATACGGAAATCCAAGTAGAGCTCTACGAATGGCTCAGAATGCAACTTCAGATATTTTGCTTGGGATTGATCTAACCTTGACTTCACCAATATATCTCGAACCAAATACCGATTATGAAGCTACAATGTCTTTGAAGAATAATCATACCTACGGAGTGTCAATTGATACATGTGCTTTCATTCGAAGTGGGGTATCATTTACTTTCCCAAATTACACAATTGAAGCCGCAGGAAAAAGCACTAGCTCATCAATTCGTGATTTCAGTTCAGATGAATATGGGTTAATGGTCTATGCAATGAATTTGTACGCGTTCAACACTACAGAATTTATCAATCCAATCCTACTAAAAATGCGAGGAATCATTGACAACGTAACTACTTTCATCAATAAAGTGGATGATGGATATGAGGTGGATGTCACGTTCTGGATGGGACGCTCTTCTGGAAAGGAAATTTTCACTGTAGATTTCATCTACAACGATGGTTCAGGTGAAGAACAAGTTGGAATGGAAAGAGGGTGGAGCAAGTTCATTCTTACCTTGGGTCCATTTAATTCTGGGACTGAATTGGATGTAAAGATCGTCGTGACCACATATGAGGGGCAGGTCTATACTATCGGAGTGAGAAATCTCACACTTGGAAACGCGACAGCATTTCCAATAGATATGAACACGCTACTATTGATAGTAGGTGCAGCAGGGGTAGTAGTTGTCATCATTGGGGTTATAGTCAAATTCCGAAAGTAAATGTACGAGTGGATGCGGTTGGTAAAATCAATCGCACCACTTAAAACATCCATCTAGAAATAATACGGTTATGAAGAGAACAAGTGCGGTCCTAATTATTTTAATACTGCCTTTGATTACCGCAATTGCGTTTCTACCAAATCCCCAAGTTGCTGATGCATGGGGGCAACAAACGCATTATTTCATTGTAAACGAGGCAGTAGACAATATCGATAATAATAGCTGGGCGAATGCTTACAAATATTACACTCAAGATCTATTGAGTGGAGCAGTAGCACCAGATGAGTTGTGGCAGGATTGGGATAATCATCTATACTATCCTGAAACTGGTGCTGGGAACGCACCAGCTAGTGCAGCAAAATGGTATGATTATGCTCGAGCCAATTTTACTTCAGAGAACTGGGAAGATGGTTTCTTTGCAGCTGGAGTGATGTCACATTATTATGCAGACCCTTGTATAACTGTACACACCGATGAAAATTGGGTGGGACATGCGGCCTATGAAACAGATATCAACCACAATCTTGGAGAATTCACCTTAACCACGCCATCAGAAACCATTGTTACAAATGTTAGCCAGTGGGTGGTAGATAATGCAACCTACTCACACCAATATTACGACATGGTATATGATGCATATCCAACTGGAGAAGATGAAGTACTTGAAACCAACTCTACTATCAAAGCATTGACTGAAGATTGTCTATCCATGGCTATCGATGGAGTTCTATCTCTGTTCTACAATCTAACGCTTGGTTTGAACGCCCCTGATGTTACAATTACTTACGAATATGTGGCAATGATAGACTTCGCTCACAGTAACGATTATGCGCCAGATGAACTCTCAGCAATCAATATGACCCTTGCTATCAATGGATATGAATTGATAGAACAGGAAACTGCAATAACCGCAGGAAGTTTAGCTACTGTAGATCTTCTAATCATGACTTGTGCATCGGATGATTATACCGTTGATGAATTATCAGCAATTTCAACTTGGTTCCAAAGTGGGGACAAATCTCTTCTTATGACAGGAAGAGGAGATTTTGATACATACTCAGACAATCTGATTATGGACCAAATATTGATAGAGATTGGTTCAAACATCGGAATCAATGATGACAATGTCTACATGGAAGGAACATACAATCCATGGTATAATGATGTCACTACGATTCCGGCTCCTGCAGATACCGTTAATCTCACCTACGGTGTAGATGTCATATCTTTCTTCTCTCCGAACAGTCTCTATTTCTTAGACGATGATCCAATTCTACCAATAATCTATGCAGATGTTACTGCATACCAAACAGATCAGAACCCACCCGATATTTCTGTGGTCTATGATGATGTGATGGATGGTGCTTGGGGTACTCAGATACCAATAGCGGCAGCTGAGGAGATAGGAACAGCAAGACTCTTTGTTGGAGGTACAACTTTCTTCAGTGATTTTGACCACGGTAGCGCATTTTCTGACAATATTCAGCTCTTGGAAAACTTCCTCGAGTGGGCTACTGGAAATCGGTCTGAGAATACTATAGCTGATGTTGATGAGGTAGGTCCAAGAATTAGTGACATTGAATGGGACCCAATAACACCAGATGCTGGTCAAGGTGTGAATGTTTCAGCAACAATTACGGACCCGAGTGGCGTTTCAGCTGTAAATCTCAAGTATAACAATGGAACCCATGATGTTGTTTTGAGTATGAATGCTGAAGGCGGAGATATCTACACTGCAGAAATCGTGGATGTAACTAATGGTACACTTGTAATCATTATTGAAGCTCTCGATAATGATGCAAACACAGCTGTCCGTGCATCATATACAATTACTTGGTCATCGTCAACTACTACTACTACTACTACTGGAGGAACACCAGCTCCGATTGA
>JABCSP010000253.1 GCA_018238825.1 Candidatus Thorarchaeota archaeon
TAGAAGATGGACACTTTGCGAAATGTCACTATGCAGGTGAGCTTGACCTTGGAGGTGGTGCGTAATGGCATCGTCAGAACCAATTCTCAAAGTAGATGAAGTCAAAAAGTGGTTCCCAGTTAGAGGTGGGCTTTTTTCATTCGGAAAACCGTCCAAATATGTGAAAGCTGTAGACAACGTGAGTTTTGAAATCAAGAAAGGTGCCTCATTAGCAATTGCCGGGGAGTCTGGCTGCGGCAAGACTACGCTTGCACGAACTATACTCCGGCTTATCGAGCCTTCTGGCGGAGCTGCCTATTACAAAGGTGAAAACATCTTTGAGATGAATCGACTTCAGCTGAGTGAGCTTAGGTTACAAATGCAACTGATTTTCCAGAATCCATTCGAGGTCTTGGATCCTAGACATACAGTTCTCGATCTTGTCGGTGAAGGACTGAATATTCACAAACTTGAAGAAAGTGATGAGGTTCTTCACGATAGAGTCATCTCAGCTCTTGAAGATGTTAGACTTATTCCAGCAGAGGACTTTGCATCTAGATATACTCACGAATTGTCAGGCGGGCAACTCCAGAGAATAGCAATTGCCCGTTCGCTCATTCTAAAACCAGACCTAATCATTGCGGATGAACCGGTTTCAATGCTTGATGCAAGTATTCGTACTGAGGTTATGAACCTCATGACAGATTTGCAGAAGGAGAAAGATTTGACTTACATCTTCATCACTCATGACTTGGCACAGGCTCGGTACGTTGGTGATTATTTAATCATCATGTATCTGGGAAGGGTTGCAGAGATGGGTCCCATGGAAGATGTTATTCACAAACCACAACATCCCTACACTAGAGCATTGGTTTCAAATATCCCGATTCCAGACCCAACCGTGGAAAGAGAGCGAATCATGTTACCTGGAGAAACTCCGACACCTATCGACCTTCCACCAGGTTGCCGATTCAAACCACGATGTCAAGAATACGGTCCCCAATGCAAACCCGAAGAACCAGAGCTTCAGGAAGTAGCACCAGGACACTTTGTAGCATGCTGGCTTGATTAATGAGAAATCTGGAGGATACTACGAATACTCGCTATCGTCCAAGCAAATATCAATCTTATTAGTTCTCAAGTAAGTGATGATGAGAGAAGGATGATAGAAAACACATCACAAAAAAGTGATTGGAAAGCTCTCACCTCGGTTTATAATTCATCATTCTTGTGTAGTTTTGGATTCGCCATTGTAGGTTTTCTTATTCCGATAATAGCTTACGGAAGTATGGGAGCATCTGCTACAGAAGTCGCCTTAGTTTTCTCATTGCTTACACTAGGTACCGCAATCTTCGCTCCAGTAGCCGGGAAATTTGCTAAGAGGGAGCGCCGACGAAGTTCAATTTTCATTGGGGCAGTTGTACGATCTATTGCATATTCAGGCATGGCTACATCAATTGTCTTAGGAAACAAGTACATCTTAATCCTCAATAGCCTAATCTGGGGTTTAGGAGCAGCCTTCTATAAAGTAGGGAGCGATGCTGAAATCTCTGAGCGTGTACTGCACGAAAATCGAGCGGAGGCATTTGGTAAAAGATCGGCGGCAAATGCAAAGGGAAGTATTGTGGGCGCGTTCATTGGATTTACAATTTTCATGTATTATCCGGACTTTGGAATAGTCCTAATGTTTCTTTTCTATGCATTAATGAACCTAATAGGTGGTATATTAGTAATCACAAAAAGACCGCCACTAGAATCGATAGCTGAAAGAGCTAGCACACTCAATGCTAAAAGTTTCATAGGCGTAGGTATAGCAGCACTTGTCTTAGCGGCAGCGGTTGATACATTCATCTCTGCACTTCTATCACCATTTGTTGAGTTATATATCATTGAAATGTTCACTACAGATTTGGCACTTATTGGTCTCATTTACCTTCCAGGAGGAATCATCTCAGGTGTCTTTGGAGGGCAATTGGGTAGATTCGCAGACCATAGGAATAAGGTTGCCATCGTTTCAGTTGCAGTCTTCATTGGAGCAATAAGCACACTGGGTCTTGTATTCATACCAGTAATTCTACCATTACCCTATAACCTACTTTCAATTGCAGTTCTCTTCAGCATTAGTAGTGTCACCGGGTTAATGGCATACACAGTCATGTCTTCGATTTTTGGAACTGCATATCAGGGAAGAGCTAGTGAAGGTTTTGGATTGTTTGAAGCAGTGATGGGTTTCTCACGATTCACAGCACCATTAATAGGAGGTCTCCTTTGGGATTATTTTGATCCATCTGCACCATTCATTCTTGTTGGTTTCTCAGGCTTTCTCCTAGTCCCAATCTATGTATATGGAATGAAACAATATGAACGCGCAAGATTAGAACAATCTTCAGAAGTAAACAATTCATAATGCACAAGGAATATAACAAACGAATCTTGCAGCAATTCATACCAAAAACGAGAGTGTGAATTCTCATGGTTGTTCGAGTAGGAATTAACGGATTCGGAAGGATTGGAAGAGGTTTCTTACGTGCGGTTCAAGGCAACAAGGATTTTGATATTGTTGCTGCAAACGATCTCACAGATGAGAAGACCCTCGGCCATCTATTACGCTATGATACAGTGATGGGCCGCTTTGATGGTACTGTTGAAACTGGCAAAGGAAAAATCACCGTAAATGGCGATGAAATAAAGGTTCTTTCAGAGAGAGACCCTGCGAAACTTCCTTGGAAAGAATTGGGTGTTGACATCGTTATCGAGTCGACAGGATTCTTCAGAAAGAAAGAGGACGCAGAGAAACATCTCGCTGCTGGAGCAAAGAAAGTTCTGCTAAGTGCACCAGGAAAGGGAGATATGTACACAGTTGTCTTGGGAGTTAATGATGATGATTATGACCCAGCTAATCACCACATCATCTCAAATGCCTCATGTACAACTAACTGTCTGGCACCACTGGTGAAAGTTATCGATGAAACTTTTGGTCTTCAGAAAGGTCTCATGACAACAATTCATGCAGTAACTAACGATCAACGAATGCTGGATATGCCTCATAGTGACTTGAGAAGAGCTCGTGCAGCTTGTTGGAACATCATTCCAACCACAACTGGAGCAGCAAAAGCAATTGGTCTTGTCTATCCAAAGGCAAAAGGAAAGCTCGATGGAATGGCAATGCGTGTGCCCGTTATGGATGCGTCAGTTGTTGACCTTAATGTGACAGTGGAGAAAGAAGCAACAGTCGAAAGTGTGAATGCAGCTTTTAAGAAGGCAGCAGAGAGCGGCAGTCTATCTCCTTATCTTGCTTACATTGACGAACCATTGGTTTCTTCAGACTTCATTGGAGACCCTCATTCATGTAGCTTTGATTCAGGCTTTACAACAGTAACGGGAAATATGGTCAAAGTTATCGGCTGGTACGACAATGAGCAGGGATACGCTACTAGAATGGGAGATCTAGCAGATTTCGTAGCAAAGAGATTGTAATTATAATCAAGAAACGAGTTCCCATCTAAGGGAACTCTTCTTTCTTTTTACACCACGAGGATTGACTTAATTTATGGAGCCAATAAGTAGAATTGACTCGACAATCAATCAACTCTTTTTCAGAGGAATCAATGCAACAAGTTTAGCAAAAGATTCTGATTATGAGTCAGTAGTCCATCTACTCGTCCATGGTGCACTTCCCTCAGCAAATCAGCGGGATGAAATTGAAGCTCAAATGATAACATTTAGAGACCTCTACTCTAAGGAAATGGATTCAATCCAATCACTTGCTAGAAATCTGGACACACTCAAGGAATATAATTCTCTAGAAATGGAAGATGCTCTTCTAGCATTTGTATCACTATCCGCAGTTGTTGCAGCCAAGTCTTTTGCAGAATCTAAGGGTCTCGCTAACGTGAGTGCAAATCCAAATCTTGGGCATGCCTCGAATATCCTCTGGATGACCAGTGGAAACGAACCATCCAAGCAAGATGTGAGTGATTTTCAGTCCTGCTTGATTCTTCATATGGATGATCCAGATAATCCTTCTCTGACATCATTGACCAAGGTACTCGATGAAGGTGGTACGATTTCTCAGGCACTATCACTCGCATTGACAGAACATGTTAACGTAATGCACCATGGAGCAGGAACAGAAGCAATGAAAATGTTCAATGAGATAAAGGACCTTGAGAATATCAAAGACTATCTGAAACAACGTATAGAAAAAGGAAACAAGAGCGGAGTAATGAAACAGTTCAGCAGCGGCTTGAGCGTTTGACAGGCTTTGATGTTTACCAGTGCCCGTATTGTAAAAAAGGACATATGC
>JABCSP010000254.1 GCA_018238825.1 Candidatus Thorarchaeota archaeon
GCGGAAGAAGATATCAAACGCTTCGCAAAAAGAACAGGTCATACTTTCATTAGCGCAAAACGATTGCCAGATGGAGTCAATCGAATACTGATTAGAAGAAAAGAAGAGTGATTATTAATTTATTCAATACTGTTGTTTGAGGTTATGTTTGATGAAAGAAGTGTATCTTGATAATCAGAGTGCAAAACCTGTAGATCCCAGAGTGATTGAAGGAATGCTACCATACTTTGGAGAAAAGTATGGAAATCCTTCTGCATTACATACAATTGGAGATATTGGAACAGACGCACTTGAAGAAAGTAGGAAATCAATAGCCAAATTCATCAATGCTGACGAAGATGAGATTATTTTCACATCAGGTGCAACAGAAGCTATCAACCTAGGGATTATTGGATATGCGATGAAAAACAAGAGCAAGGGTAATCATATCGTCATGTCTGAAATCGAGCATATTTCGATACACAATATTGCAAAGTACCTTGAGAGGTCAGGTTTTGAAATATCAAAAGTCCCAGTGGACAAGTTCGGTCGAGTGAATTTGAAAAAACTCGAACGGAGAATCACAGACAAGACAATACTCCTCTCTGTAGGTTATGCAAGCAATGAGATTGGTACAATTCAACCTATCAGAGAAATCGGAAAAATAGCAGAGGAAAAAGGAATTGCATTCCATTCAGATGCAGTAGCTGCTGAGGGACTCATGCCAATTGATGTCAAACGGGATGGAGTACATCTATTGGCTCTATCATCCAATGATATCTATGGCCCCAAGGGTGTCGGCGTTCTATATATGAGAAAGAAATTCAGAGTCAACCCATTAATGATTGGGGGAGGACAGGAACGCGGTCTCAGATCCGGCAGTGAAGATGTTGCGGGCATTGTAGGAATGAAGATAGCTGCAGAGATTATGCAGAAAGAAATGCCCGGTGAAGTCAAGCTTTTCACTGAATATCGTGACAAGATGATTAAACAGATTCTCGAGGAAATTCCTGATAGTTATCTTAACGGACATCCAACAGAGAGACTGGCTAGTAACACTCATGTCAGATTTGATGGAATAGAGGGTGAGTCAATCCTGTTGTCCTTCAAGGACAAGGGTATAGCCATTTCAACGGGGTCAGCATGTACATCAAAGACTCTGGAACCTTCACATACTCTCATTGCTACAGGTCTGCTTCATGAGGAGGCCCATGGATCCCTACAAATTACCACAGGACGATTCAATACAAAACAAGACATAGATAGTGTACTCAAAGCTGTGCCCGATGTTGTGACACGATTACGAGACCTATCACCAATTTACAAAACAAAGAAGGTGTAGAAATAGATGAAATCTACGAAGTACAGCGAAAAGGTTCTGGATCACTTCCGTAATCCACGGAATGTAGGAACACTAGAAGGAGATGATGTTTCCGTTGGCAAGGTTGGCAACCCCACGTGTGGAGACATCATGGAGGTCTTCCTCAGAATTGATGGGGACAAAATCACTGAAGCAAAGTTCAGAACTTTCGGGTGTGGATCGGCAATTGCCACAACAAGCATGACTACAGAAATGGTCATAGGAATGACTCTTGATGATGCAATGAAACTTACTCGAAACGATGTTGCAGATGAACTAGATGGTCTTCCACCAATCAAGATGCATTGCTCAAATCTTGCTGCTGACGCGCTGCATGATGCTATTACTAGCTACCAAAGAGGGCGAGGTGATGATGTTCCAGAGGATGAAAAGAAGGCAGATACCAGCACTGAATGTATTATTGTGGGTCAAGATGAATTCCTTGACAAGGGAGTATGGCTAGCTGTTGATAACCTGAAAGAATTCGAAGACCAGAGAACTCTAGTTCAACACACAGGAGATGTATCTGTGCAACAAGCTCTAGAGCTATCAGATGTCAGTGATCGAGTAATACTTCTCACTCCTGAGAATTCTGTTGTTACAACTCCAGACTTAGAAGAACAACTTGAAAATTCAAGAGTGAAAATCCTTTACGAGTCTAGACTACTTGAAATCCGTGGTGAATTTGAAGTTGAGAAGGTCTTGATTCTAAACCTCGATGAAGACGAAGATTACGAGTTATTCGTTGATGCAGTAGTGATAATCGAGTAGTTCAATCATCAAGTACATATCACAGTGCACTCTCATCTGAACACATCATGTTCGAGATTAGACAAACAACAAATGCTGACAAAGCGCTTCTCGAAGGCATGTATCTAGAAGAGGTCGAAGATCATGCGGAGAGGGCAAGAAAGTTTGCTGAAGACCTGATTGACCATTTTAAAACAATGCTGGCTCTGCAAGATGAACAGCTTTGTGGTACATTGACTTGGGACACAAGAGGTGGCTATGATGATGGTGTTGCAGAAATCATCGGACTTGGCGTTAATGAGAAATTCAAACGGCAGGGGATTGCTAAGAAACTGGTAAACTATTTTATTCACGAGACCTCGAAGTTCTATTCTGAGAAAGGATATTCACTCAGGGTCGTCTTACTGTTCATGGAGGGTACAAATAAGGTGGCTTGTAAATTCTATTCTAATCTGGGATTCAATGAAGCTGCAAGGATACCTAAACTCTACCCTAATGATGAAGGTGTGATTTGGACAAAACATCTATAGAATTCAATCGTATTGGACAGGTAATAGAACAGTCAATAAGCAAACTTGGCGGAATTTAAGTATGAAAAATGGAGGCGGCATAGGTACTCTTCAAGAGCGGTCACTCCATGCTACAATCAAACAGTTATACAATACTCCAGGCTCAGAAGTTGAAGTAAAAGTAGATGGTTTTGTCATCGATGTAGTAAAAGGAGACCTATTGATTGAAATCCAGACTAGAAGTTTCTCATCTATCAAAAACAAACTGTTCAAGTTAATGAAGAATCATCCAATTCGACTTGTACATCCAATACCTATGGAGAAATGGGTAATCCGACAGA
Source organism: Candidatus Thorarchaeota archaeon (assembly GCA_018238825.1). Taxonomy (GTDB): domain Archaea; phylum Asgardarchaeota; class Thorarchaeia; order Thorarchaeales; family Thorarchaeaceae; genus SMTZ1-45. Next base: position 2,940 of record JABCSP010000254.1, read on the forward strand.
GTTTGGATGGAAGGGAGATTAGCAGACGAAGGTCTCCAAGGAGAATGAATTTTGCACACATATTCGAAGAACTTGTTAGCATTCCTACATTCATAATTCACTCAAATTTTGAATTGGAAGTATTGCTCATTAGAGAAGAAGAAATACGCGTAAAGGATGGAAAAGGAACTTGGAGAAGAAGAGGATGGAGTAGTGTGGATCGTAGACTTATCGAGATAGTTGATAGACATCTGTATTCTAATCCAACAGACTTTCTACATTTGATTCCGAGCTCACTGGAAGAACCTTTTACAACTCGCTCTTTAGCTGAAGCAGCTGGTATTCCACGACGTCTTGTTCAGAAAATGACGTATTGCATGCGAAAAATGAAGATAATCATGCTCGTAGGAAAAGAGGGGAATGCCAATCTATATTCCGTTTGTAGTTAGTCACTTAGATTTTGAATGCGTTTTATTCATCACTTCAGAAATTACTTCCAGATACTTCGATATAGGGGTTTCCCATTTGTGAGTTTCTTTATTGAATAGGTCATATGGATGAAAATTCTCGTCTCGGGTCCAAGAATGAATGATTTGGAAAATGCACGATTTCAGATATGGCTTCATAAAATCAAGTCCAACCAAGAAGCCATACAGGTCGCTTGAGGGAAGTGCCTGTCGAATGCCCCAGCGTGAAGTTGATTCCATCATTATAGAACCAGGAAATGGATGAGCGTAGAAATTGTTGATAATTCGAGCAGCAGGTTCCATAACTTCTAAGTAGACATTGAAGTACACATACTCACTCATAGTTTTGTATGAAGATTCAAATCCCTTGATTATACCAGCACTCTCTAATCTCTGAATTCTCTTTGTGACTTGGGTTTCAGATAATGAGAACTGCTTAGCAAGTTCTTTCTGAGGGACCTCTGCATTATCAAAAAGACCCCTAAGTAATCCAATATCATCATTATCGAATTCAAGAATTGATGGGTTTTCATCGCATTTTGTGTGAATAATGCGCTTCTTAGATTTAAGATTCTTCTTGATCTTTTCTTGCCATTCTGTCCAATCATATTGCCATCCGAGTTTCGGGTCTAAGTATTTAAAATCGCCTAATTTGTTTTCGTAGTCAGTGATATCAAACACATAGAATTCAGAGATGAGTCCTTCAATTTTGAGAGCTTCTAGTACTCTTCGTGATACATTTGGGGTTGTAAGGGAGTAGAGAGAATTAATTATGTAACCATTATATCTTCCATAAGTTCGACCCCAAAAATAGAAAGAAGCGATTTTGTGAAATATCTTCTCGAGAATCTGTCGCTTCCTAGTGTTGTGTGAACT
>JABCSP010000255.1 GCA_018238825.1 Candidatus Thorarchaeota archaeon
AAGGGTATTGGTGCTGATGCATCTGAGATGATGATTCAGGACCGACCTACTCTAACATCCATTCCTGGAGCCAAACGTGCTGCGAAGGCTGCTTACAAGATGGCTGGTCTTGAACCAAAGGACATGGATATGGCTGAGGTCCACGACTGCTTCACAATTGCTGAATTGATTGCATATGAAGACTGTGGCTTTGCTGAACCCGGTAAAGGCCGAGAGATAGTTGAGAACAAAGAAAACTATATTGATGGCAGAATCCCTATCAACTGTGATGGTGGTCTGAAGAGTAAAGGACATCCATTGGGCGCGACTGGACTTTCAATGACCTATGAAGTCATGAAGCAGATGAGAGGCGAGTCTGAGAATGCTTCACGACAGATTGATGATGTGAAGCATGGTTTTGTTCATAATGTTGGCCAAAGCGGGCAATTTGTCAACTGCTTCATATTTGAGAGGGGCTGGTAACAAATGACAGAAGAGAAAAAAGAACTCTATCTTGGTTATACAACCGATAAGGCAGTAACTCCCTTCTTCCAGGAGTTCCTCGAACATCTTGATGAAGAGCGATTAATGAAGAGCACTTGCAGTACTTGTGGGGTTGATTACTTACCACCTCGTGAGCATTGTCAGAAGTGTATGAGTAAAACAAAAATGGTTGAAATGACTGAGCGTGAAGCTACGTGTTATTCCTATGTCATTGTGGACTTTGCTCCTGAAACTCTCTCCTCAAAGCAGCCATATGTTGTTGCAATTGGAGAATTTCCATCGGGACTAAAACTCACTGCTCATATTACCAATCTAACAGATATGCCCAAAGTTGGTATGCCTATGAAACTCGGGTTTGCCAAAGAAAGCGAAGGCAAGATGATCACTTATCGTTGGTTGGTGTAAAATACAATTGGGGGTTTCTACCCCCACCTACTTCTTTTTCTTAGATGTATTAGCATACATTTCAAGGACCTGTACCCATCGTGTATGAAGCAGAACTCCTTTCAATGTGTCTAGATAAATTGATGAAGCTTTCTTAGAATCACATGATTCTATATCATCAAGGGCACGTTTGATAAGATCCGAAACCTCATTGAATCTCCGTCTCCCTTCATTCCGTCTATAGCCCGAGAATACCAGATAACCCCTATTTTTCGCTCCGAATCCCTCAATGAAAAGTGCATCTTCCTCTACTCGAGTTCTGAAGTCATAAGCACTCTCCAGGGATTCCTTCATAGCACTGAGGCTTTCTATTAGCACATGTTTATTTTGGGATGCTACCACGCGTCCAAACTCCAAGTGTGTTAGTTGTGATTTCGAATAAAACCGGTAAATAAGGGTTCACTTTTCTATTTTGTGACTTGAATCCGTCGATTTTCAAGTTGAAATGCCCAAGGAATTTGCTATTCTTCTTTGATTTTATAGACGTGCACCACAGTTTTGACATTGAGTGGTTCCAGGTCTATTCACTGCACCACATCCAAAACACATTCTGGCTTCAATCATCTGCAAAGTTATAGTAGCTGTTGTTTTGACCTTGCGAATATCCGAGTCTGAAAGACCCATTTTCTTCTGTGTCTTTGAGTCGATCCTATCACAAAAGGTCACTATGGATTTCAGTTTTGGTCTAATATTTTCCTCTTTCTGTGAGAGTCTTTCACTACTACTGCCTAGGTATGCTTCTTGAGAAAACTTACTTTGGTAAAATGACAACAAGTCACCAATTGCAGACATGGATTCTAATAGGGTGATTCCCATATCATTTGAGCCGTCCTGTTTCGATAGGTCTGGGGTGCGCTCAATTTGACGATCGACCCGATCTATTTTTTCTTCTAGATGTATAGAATGGACACTACCGTTCATTGTAAAGTGGACAAACTTGGACATGAGTCCTTTGTCCTTCCAGGAGCGGCACTGGAATCTTGAACATGAATTATGTTCCTTGCTGCATTGATGTCAGCATGGAAGTGCTCTTCGCACTTGGAACAGTAGAAGTACTCCCCACCCTTCCTCTCAGCGGTGGAGGTTTCATCTACTACTCGCACACCTCTCTCCCCGCACACATGGCAGGTCTGGGAAGTATATCTTGGGTTCACTGTCCACACACTATATTTGCTGTGACCCAGTGACTCCCGCATGTAGCGAACAGTGTCAATGATCTTTCCCCATAGGTTGGAGGATAGATTATACGATAGGTCCCTTGACCCGGCATGAGCCTGAAAGCTCCGTAGATCTTCAAAGAACAACTTCTTCACCCTGTGCTCCTCACAGAACCATACAGTCCTAGAGGCCACCTGTCGTGCAATCTCGCGGTCAAGACGACGAATCTTTCTCCACGACGCAGCTATCTGTTTATCTTGACGAAGTACCTGCGTTGGGTATGACTGTCCTGACCGTTTCTTGTCCCAGTTGTTCTTCTTCAATGTAACTTCCGAGGTTAGGGGATAAACAAACTTTCTGATACTCTCTCGCCTCTCCACCAAGTTCCCTACAGTGATGAGAAGATCCTCAAAGGACTTCTCTTTCTCCACTGAGAGCGCCACAGGTGCACGAAGTCCCCTGTCAGCCCCTGCCTTGGTGGAGTATTCCCTATCTCCAAAGACCTTTGAACTTACAGCTCCATTGGGCGAGAGGAAGGGAATCTGTAATGTGACTTTATGTCCTCTCAAAAGAAGGCGTGGTGGTGCGCTCCTTCGTGACCTCTTCAAGGCTTTGACCTTCTCTTGGAGTTGGATTATCTCCTCAGGGTCTGTACCCTTTCGCTGTTTCAATTTAGCAAGTCTGTGAGCTGTATGTTGGAACTGAATAGTGTTCATGAGTTGGGTGTGCATATCCTCGAACTTTGCAGCACGAAAGGTCAAACTCTCTACACGATGAATCTGACGTCTCTCTCTGACGGTCTCTGCCTTTCGTCGGTCCTGAGCAGCGGCACGAGGCAACCAATCAAGGAAACGAAAAGCGAGGGTCTTTTCCTTGTAAGGAGATTCATCATGAGGAGTTCCATCAATTCCAGGGGGAAGTTTGAGATGCATGAGTATCTCGTTCTCTCGTTCATTATCAAGAGCGAACCAGTACCCCTGACCTGTACTGTTCTCCGTGGAAGCAGAGAAGTCTAGGCTGTAACTCTTAAGCTGTGGTGTGGAAAAAGGATAGCCCTTCTTTACCCAGTGCTCAACCAGCTTGGACACGATGGTAGAGACTTGCTTGTGCTCTGCGGAGTTGTTCTTTAGAAGTAAAGCAATCTTCTTCCGCTGTCTTGCTCTCCAACCTATCTTGAGTTCCAGAGTGTCAAGAACGTGTCTGTCAATGGCAAGACGAACCTGCCTTAGCACTCCCATTGCATAATGATAGCCGGAGCCATTGTTTTTCGTGGACTTACAGGAGTCCCTTACCTTTCTGATCATGAAGGAGGGGATTCGCTTCCTTCTAAGAAGAGTAAGTAAATCCTCCGGAGTATCATTAAGATACTTCAGGGCGGCTGTGAACAACTGCCTTCGTGTCCAATCAGCAAGGAGCATCCTGCCAGTCTGTTCAAGGACATTACGGTGAAGTCGTTCAAAGACTAGTTCCTTGATGTCTTCATTGTGTTCATAACAAAGGTCCTTTTCCTTTCGGAGGAGAGTATACGCTCTTCCTCTATACTCTGCCAATTGTTTACCAAGGTCTTCTACGCGTTTCGGACTGGAGTATATTCGTGAGAGAAGGAGATTCACGGCCTGAGTGTAGTTATCAAAATGAAGAGTGAGAGTTTCAAGGTCTATGTTCTTAACTTTCTTTCCTGTTCCTCTCAAGACAGAAACAAGATGTGAAACCTGTTTTCTATCTCTTCGGTAAGTAGGGTCAGGCTTCCTTCCTTGACCACTTCGAGATACAACTCTTTCCACAGAATTCAGAGAAAATGATTCAACAAGATATGAGGTTCGTGAAAACACACTATTATTGCCAGTCATTGATTTTTGCTTTGGCTTAACCTTCTGCCCTTGCTTCCAGGACTGGCACTGGACATCTTGTGTCATCATTCGTACTCCAGAATTTTACACATTGCAGAAGTATTTAAACTACACACTATTATTAACAAGATTAGTGATTGTTGATACTATTTAACATCCTATTTTCTATCAATTTAACCTCAAACACCATAATTCTAAATGGAAATTACTCTACAAATTACTTATATAGAACGACCAATTTAGTAAAAAGAGGTCATGAAGGCTACAAGATTCCCTTCTCACCCCGGGAAGATTCTCACCAGATCAT
>JABCSP010000026.1 GCA_018238825.1 Candidatus Thorarchaeota archaeon
GTTAAAGTTGGTACTATTTCGTAACATGGACCTTTGCCTGGATCTTCTACATAACTAAAATCCATCATTTCAAGTATTGGACGAATCAAGCTTTTCTCAAGCTGACGCTCTTTCTTGCTTGTATCGAGATTCTCCCACAATTCTAGAAAACCTTTGAGTATCTTCTTAGACTTCTTAATAGATTCTTTAAATTCCTCAGATTTTGGTAATGTCCAAATAAGATATTCTTCAAAGAAAAGGGTTGATCTAATTGGTAGGTTGTTTTCTCTCATCTCAACTCATCTCCGTTTAGAACCCTCGAAATATCTGGGACTCATATTACTTTCAGGTCACTGGGATATAAAGATTCATTCCTAATCCAATCAAGAATTAGAGTTCCAGTCCATTGCTCTGCCAGATTGAGCTACGTCCCGTGCGATTCGTTTGCAGCTCTGGTAGCAATAAAAGGATTACTCAGCAGTCACTGCATATCTTTTGAAACATTTTCTCGCTTTATTTTTAGTTGTTTTAATTTCTTAGCGACTGCATTATATGACTGGTTCCTACTGCGGCGAGCATCAATTTCACTTTGAAGCTCTGCAACACGTCGATCATATTTTTCGATAGCTCTAGCTTTGTCTTGTGAGATGATGTATCGAGTTTCTTGAAAGACTGCAGGGGGAAGATTGCTCTTTGAAGAAACCGAAGCTTCCTTCATCTTAACAGCAAAATGTACCCACCACTTTCCCCTTCCATCATTAATGAGTTGAAGAGCTTCTACAGTCCCTCTTTCAATTTGATTGATGTGAAATTTAGACATTTTCAAAGGAAAACGTATACGGTCATGTACGGGTTTTTTCCTTGGAGCAGAGTCAAAGGAATCCTGTAGATCTAACCACCAACAGGAGGCAGACGATGATGAACTCTCAAATAGTTTGAATATAGGAGAATATATCCATCTAGGAATTCTTCCGGATTTAGTGGATTCGCAAGGTCGTGATACGTTGCTACTTTTCCTTTCTTTGAGTGCTAAGTAGCTCTCATACAGAGTGATTGCAGTTCTCCGGCACTCAATAAGTTCACTAGAAGAACAACGGGGATATTTCTTTTTCATATCATGAGCAACTGAGAGTCGCTGTGGATATTTAGAAGTCACTCGTGTCGTAGTGATTGTTAAACAATCAAGAGCTCCATCATCAATTCGTGTTTTGTTAAAACCTGATAACAAGTTACTTTCATGGTGTTCAATTACGCCTAAGAAAGAACGAATGATACGGGTGTCCCGATTGACAGTCTGTCGAAGCCTCTGTTTCTTCCGCTTGGTCATCTTATCCCAGTCAACAGGGACTTTTACTAAGATTGTTACACCTTTAGAACTACCCATCACTTTCACCTTCTACAATTAAACTTCTAACAGTCTTTTGAACTCGTATTTTTGTATGGTTTCAGATTACTCAGTAGTCATTATCCACAAGCCAAGATTGATAGTAGCGCGAAAGAGTGAGCTTATAGGTCTGTCAGGATGTGTTTGGAGCAAACTTCTCTGTTTGGTGGAAACGCAAAATGACAAAATATGATAAGATGATTAAGCAGCGCCGTAGTCTATTGAAAGCTCATGATTATGAAGCAATTCCACAGGAAGAATGGTGGAAACCTGACCAGATGAAAGGTGTAGACCCACCGCCTTTGGAAAAACCGTTTAATAAGGATGCAAATCTTATAGATCTAGTCGACCCCAAGGACTTCCAAGTTGGGACCGTACCTCTCATTGATGCAATAGCAAATCGAGCAAGCCAGCGAGCCTTTACAGATGAATCACTGACTCTAGAAGAACTATCCTTTCTTCTCTGGTCCACACAAGGGGTTCGAGAAGTAGACAAGAACAAAGTATGGACAAAACGTGCTGTACCATCAGGTGGAGGTCGTCAACCCTATGAAACATATTTGTTGATTAACAGGGTTGATGAACTTGAACGAGGAGTGTATCGATACCTACCAATCGAACACAAGCTGATACTAGTGACCAAGAATCTCCCTGATGCAGATGATTTAATGGAAAAAGCGTGGTATCAGAATTTTATCGGAAAATCAGCAGTAGTCTTTGTTTGGGCTGCAATTCCCTACAAAACAGAATGGAGATACAGTTTCATCAGTTACAAGGATATACTCATTGAAGCTGGACATATCTGTCAGAACCTATACCTTGCATGTGAAGGGATTGGTGCAGGAACCTGTGCCATTGCCGCCTATGAACAGAAAGCAGTAGATGAATTGATTCAAGTAGATGGCGAGAATGAGATGACTGTCTATCTTTCACCAGTAGGAAAAATCAATCCCCAGTAGTGGTATGTGGTATTATAAAATTTCAAAATGCGCAAAATGAAAAGATGTTTTCAATTGTAGATATCCTGAATATTAAGAAATTTTGAATAAAAACGATAATTTTTGGGGTGTTTATAGGTTCTAGACAAGACTAGTCTGTATGAGAACAACTCGAATGTTACGTATCTGGGACAGGAGAAAAGCTGAGTTTGTAGAAGTTCCTGTACAACGTTCAGTTGATTGCAGTCTGGCATGTAGAGATTGTAGATATTTTGACGAAAAAACTCAACTTTGTCAAGGAGTTGGCTCATCATACTACCAAAAAACGGTACCGCGACCAGAGTTTGTTCCAAGGAGTAACGAATGTGAAGTAAGACTACCTCCAGATCTCCTTTCTTTTATTCAGTGCTAGATTATTGCTGATAGTATTGGTAAATAACCTAGAGCAAGTAAGAAGCATAGCACAACATATCCTAATCCAAGAACTAGAAGCAGTGTATCAGAGAGTTTCCACTGTGATTTTCTGAAATACGTTCGATTTTCACTATAACCAAAACCTCGTCCATCCATGGATATTGCCAGAGATTCAACACGAGATAGTGAAGAAACTAGTAGTGGAAAGAATGTATACTGAATTGTCCTGAGTATTTTCCGAAGTCCTCCTACCTCGGGTTGAATACCTCTAGATTTCTGTGCCATGCGTACTACCTGATTTTCAGAATCAAATAGTGGTAAGAATCTCAAAGCTATGATAAGAGCAAAGCTATACCTGTAAGGAATTTTGAGTCTGGTTAGTGAATGAGCAAGTAATGTAGGATCTGTAACTGCAACAAAAAGCATACTTGAAAGAACAACAAGGAGGAATCGTGATGCAATCGATAAACCTCGTTCAACTCCATAGTCAGTTATTGGGAAATATGGACCAAAATTGCTCAGTTGAGGTATTACAAATCCAAGAACCGTTCCGTTCACAGTGATAAAAACTTGAAAAATCAGGAGCAAGATTGAGAATATGATGATGAACTTAGTACGATTTCGAGAGAGTTTCAATGATGCGCGACTTACTCGGAATAATAGTATTACAACTACTAGAAGTATGGAACTCAGACGCCAGCTCGGGTAAATCATTATACCTGAAATTGTAATGATTAGTAAGAGGATCTTTAGTAAGGGGTTGATTTTCCCTCTGTTTTGTATGAATTCGGTCTGATTTTCCATCTAAGAATTCACCCCCAATTCAGAATATTCACTATGACCAATCTCTACTAATCGTTGTAGCACGGTTTCAGGAGATCCATCCAAGAGAATTGAACCATTTTCAACGAAAATCACACGATTACAATGATTTCTTGCAAAATTTGGATTGTGGGTTACCACAAGAGCGGCACCATTTGCACTAGCTGTTTCTGTAATTGCATTCAAAATGAATGATTTTCCATCTTGATCTTGACCAATGAAAGGTTCATCCAACAATAAAATGTCAGGTAAGTGAGCTATTGTTGATGTGATATTGAGACGTCTTTTCTGTCCATGGCTGAGAGAGAAGGGATTCCTATCAACGAAATTTCCAAGATTAGCAGAATTCAGAAGATTTCTTGATCTTTCGATTGAATCTTCATGCATATTATCAATAATTTCGGAGGTTAGTATCTGTTCTTTCCAAACAGTTCTCTCGAAAATTTGATGATTGGGGTTCTGAAAAACAACTGAAATTCTCTTTGCAATGTTTTTTCTATCAATATCAGACATTGCATCTTTACCAAGGTGTACACACCCAATATCCGGTTCGAGTAAACCTCCAAGAAGCGAAACCAAGGTAGTTTTTCCTGATCCATTTCCTCCCATAAGTGCGATTATTTCTCCTTCATGGATACTCATACTTACATCTTGAATTACTTTAGTGGACCCATAAGAGAAATCGATTCCTTCCAAGGAAAGTAGGGATTTGTTGCTTGGAACAAAAGCTGGTGAGGGAGTAAGTGTTTGTTCCTCAATCTGAGTCCAGTTAGTTATTGTACCATTTGAAACTGAAAGGATACTGTCTGCAACAGGGCGAATCGCATCAAGATTGTGTTCGATACATAGCACACCCACATTCTTGTCTTTTAGTTGAGATAATATTTTTCGAAGCAAAAGGATTCCTTTGGGATCCAAACTTGCTGATGGTTCATCAAGAATGAGGTATTTTGGTTGGCAGGAAAGCATAGAGGCTATTGCAAGCCTCTGTTTTTCTCCTCCAGAGAGAGTATGTGTATTACGATTATGAAGATGTGATGCACCCACGGCGAAAAGTGAAGATTTTATGAGTTTTTCCATTGTTTTTAGTTCAAATTCGTAATTTTCTGGCCCAAAAGCTACCTCATCAGATACCTTCAATGTACAAATTTGACTATCTGGGTCTTGCTGTACAAGAGAAACCAATCTCGATATCTCTGCAATTGGATAATCACTAGTGTTTTCACCATTTATTATGATTTCGCCAGAAAATTCACCCTCAATGCTTCTTGGTATAAATCCAGAGAGACACTTTGCCAAGGTAGATTTTCCTGAACCCGTTGGACCTGTTAATACAACAACCTCGCCAGGACGAATCTGTAAGTCAATGGACCTTAGAATCTGTGTTTTTCCATCATATGAAAAAGCCAAATTTTGAGATTCTAACATTGTATCCGCCTAGTATACTTGTAACAAAGTCACTTTTCGAACCCACATAGAACCATCATAATCTCCTGCGATTAACCAGAGACCATCATCACTTCTTGTGAGTAGAAAGTTTGAATCAGTCATCACTGTATCAATATCAAAAATTATTGAATATCCATCTCGGGCAATGATTTGTAGTCCAACGGCTCCCGTTTGGATATTCGCTTGTTGTAGTATTGTACTGATTAGAATACCTGTATAATTTGCAGGTTCCAAGTGTGTATAGGCTCCAATCAGTTCAGCTTCAATAGTGATTTCAGAACTTGCAAAGTCTTCTAGTGAGAAAGAGAATGGATTGTCAACCAGACCTCTCACCTCACAGGTATATGGATCTGCGAAAACATGAGCAACATTGGTTGTATAGTAAAGAGAACCCACAGTGAGAAACAAGACGAATACAACTGCAGGTAAGTTACGATGTACAACTACTCTTGGAGTACTCTTTGGAATGACTGGTTTTGTGCTCTGAAATCCTGAAATTGTACCAGCATCATTCAAGAATTCTAGAGTTTCCCATGCAAAATATCCAGCAAAAATGATACCTGAACAGAAAGCTAGGATGGAAATCACAATGATATAGAGAATAGGTGCTCCAGTAAAATAGAATATTTGTAATACAATCACATTCGCAGCGGAAGCAACACCAGCTCCTATCCACCATGTTATTCGAGAGCTATCTTTGGGATTTTCGCTACTACCAGCTGCTGAAGCACCCATATCCACAAAAAATCCTTGGATAAGTGATACCAGCACTATTACTGGACCATGTGTACTCCCTGCGAACATCTCAACCGTGCCTTTGAGCAGTCCTCCCGCAGTACCAACACCGCGTTTGGGTACAATGACTCTGATTAGCACAATCCAAAAAACATGAAGTCCAGCCATGAATTGACCAGCTCCAAAGGGTACACCCAAAGAGAGATTGATAAGATTCCCGAGGTATCCTACAAATGTACTGAGTGCCCCTCCCAGAGAACTGAGGATCGCAATAGTGACAATATCTCGGGTGGATATTGAGGAACTCATTTTGAAATCACCTCTATTGATGAAACAAATCTAACCCAAAACGTGCCTGCAGATATAACACCACCAAATTCAGAGGTTTGAATTGCATCATTGTTACTATATGCACCATCAGGGGGAATCATTACAAGACGCATACCATCGGCCCATTCGAGTACACTGGTTTCATTGTAAGCATAAGCAAGGATCATTGGACCTTGAATTTCGGCCCAAGTCATATTTGGATACACATTCGAATAACTGAATTCTTGCGAGTATCCATCAAATGACTTGACCACTAGTTTATCATCGGTGGTTATCCCTCCAACTAGTTCTACCAATTCAGATATTGCAATCCCAGTGTAGGTCCCATGACCTCGCCAATTGTCGTATTGATTTTGAAATGAAGAGAACCCGTTTATTGTGTTCATCTGTAAAAGATTGTTGAGAGATAATGTCATATCCTCAATTAGACCTTTGACTGCAATCATATCTCGTGGAAGTGATGGGGTATCCAGAAGGATTGGCTCGATAGATAAACCGGTTTCATCGAGTGTGATGTTCATGTAGTGATATATCCCGCCAGTATCTTCGTCGGTACAAAGACTGGCTCCTGCACCTCCAGTTATGACATATTTGACGCCATTGATTATGGTTTCATTATACATATGGATATGACCTGTGAAAACAACATCAATCTCATGCTCTTCAAAGAGTGACATCAGAAGTGCGCTTGTTGTCGAATTAATTAGTGAATGGTCTTCTCCAGTTCGTGGATCAAAAGGAGGAATATGAGTGAAAACAAATTTGAATTCTGCTTCAGTCTGTGATAGATCTTGCTCAAGCCAAGTAAAATCTTGGGATGAAACATCACCTGACGAAGTATTGAACACGGTAAAATGAGCAGGACCAATATTGAAAGAGTATGTTGATGTTCCGAAGTACTCTTCGTATAGCTCACCACCTCCGTCTTTGAGATCATGATTACCGATTGTTGCATAGACTGGAACAATTGACTGGTCTAGAACTGTCTTTATGTCTTGATACTGGTTTTCCTGTCCAAATGGTGTAAGGTCTCCACAATGAAATATGAAATCAGGTCTATGTAGGTTTGCAGTGGTAACTATCTGTTCTACCCCACCCTGATATCCTTGAGAATCGCCAAATACATAGAAGTTGATTGAGTCGTCATCGGGCATTCCAAGAAAGAGAATTACAGCTGTAGAACTTACAAGTAGTATTGTGATAACTGAAAACACCTGTGCAAGTTTCCGTCGGTCCATGGTTCACAATGCTCTCCTTTATCTGAGCGATATGCATGGTCGTATACTTCGGTGTGAGCTGAACCAAGTTAAGAATCTTAGGGAGCAACAATTTTGCTGAAAGAAATTAATCGGTAGGTAATCCATCGGTTCGAATTTTCTTAGAAAACTCTAGAATTCGATCATCTTCACGCCAGACTGATGTCTGTTTCAGGATATCAGCCAAGGTTGAGATGAACGCCTTATCCGTGGCTCCATCTCGTTTTTTACCAAATAATGAAAGGTATGATTCCAAAAAACGCCATGAAAGCACTCGTTTTCGTTGATCAAAGACCGGATTTGTGTCCAATAGACTTGCACTAACACCTGCAATATCAAGCATCCAGGGACCTGAACATGATTCTTCAAAATCAACCCCAAAGATGTGATCATCGTGGCAGATGAAATTTCTCAGACGAGGGTCACCTTTGATTTGTTTGTGGGTCGTATGATAACTGTAATACCATTTTGCAAGCTTGTCAATGAGATGTGGTTCAAATGTTCGGTTAATCCTATCAACAAACAGTTCCCCTGGAATATATTCCATAAGGATTACATCATCCCGTGCCTCAAGTATCCGAGGAACAGCAAGATCTTGTGCCCAGCTTGTCTTCAGGATGAAGAGTTCATTCTGGAATCGACTAGCAATGAACATCTTTGCGACAACAGTGTGTATTTTGGTACCTGTTGAAGAGATTTTCAAAGAAATTACAGTATTCTTCTTGCTTTTCAATCGAGAAACAGATGCAATGATTGTATCTTTACCGTATCTTTCAAGCAGAATCTCTTCTAGGGTATCAATTCGATCCTGTTGCAGTGGTATTCCATCGATTCCCGTCGGAATCTCTCTAAACCACTTTATGAGATCCATTGCAAGATTCTTTGTGTACTATGGTCTCTATTAGCCTACCGACATGACCAAACAGGTTTTAACACATGAGTCAAAGAAGGAGATGTGTATTACAATGACTGGCAGAATATGCAATGTTGAGAAAAACTTGGAACGATGTACTTGTACATACCCAGGATGTTCAAAAAAAGGCTACTGTTGTGATTGCCTTCAATACCATTGGAAACATCAGGAACTGCCAGGATGTCTCTTTCCAGCTGATGCTGAGAAAACATTTGACAGGTCTCTTGAGAATTTCATAGATGTTTGGAGCAAAATATTAGGGAAGAAGTAATGAAACAAACAGAAGTCCTTAAGTGTCAAATACATAAAGCGAGTTTAGGGGCGCGTAGTCTAGCTCGGATAAGGCGCCAGCCTTCGAAGTTGGAGGTCCCAGGTTCAAATCCTGGCGCGCCCGCCATATTCTTATCCAATCATCTCTTTCTATTGTGTATCATTCTTTTTCAAAGATTTTACGCATCTTCGCCTCGGTAGGATTCTTGACAACCCCTCTATCAGTGATTATAGCATCTACTAACTCGGGGGGAGTCATGTCAAATGCAGGATTGTACACCTTTGCATCTGGAACTGTGACATATTCACCATTAATCATACGAATCTCATCTGGATCACGTTCTTCTATAACAACATCTTCAGGATTAGTCACCATATCTATTGTTGATACTGGTACAACTGAATAAAATGGAATATTGTGATGTTTAGCAGTGATTGCCATGGTATATGTTCCAATTTTGTTGATTACATGACCTGTTCGAAGTATCCTATCGGCTCCCACAACACAGCAATCAACTCGCCCTTCACGGAAAACAGTGCCAATCATCCCATCAGTGATTAATGTTGTATCAATCTTATCTTCCATGAACTCGTATACTGTAAGACGAGCTCCTTGTTGGCGGGGTCTGGTTTCTGCAGCGTACACTTTGATATCGCCATTATACTTCTCATGTGCCACTCTGACAACTGCGCCCACGGTACCAAGATGAACTGTAGCTAGAGACCCTGCATTACAGATTGTCTGAATTGTGTAACCAGGTTTTATGAGTGAGAGTGCTTGTTCACCCATAGCCCTGCTCATTCGAACATCTTCTTCAGCGATTTCTTTTCCTTCTTCGACTAGTTTCTGAATTATTTCATCCGCACTTCCATCGGTACTCTTTGCAACTTCTAGCATCCGTGCAGTAGCCCAAGTCAAATTAACAGCTGTTGGTCTTGTATTGAGGGTGTCAGCTGCTTTTTCTAGATATTCTATCAAATCTCCTTTTATTCTAGCCTTACTCTCAATTGCAGCAAGCGCTATACCCATTCCAGCAGCAGCTCCAATTGCTGGTGCACCACGAATCTCCATTATCTTGATAGACTTGGCAATTCGTTCATGACTATCTGTTACAACATGTTCTAGAACCAAGGGTAGCTTGGTTTGATCTACAAGACGTACCTGTGATGTGTCGTCAAGCCATTCAATCGTTCGATACATAACCTCAGTCCTCATAATGATTTTTTAGAAGTCTTTCAAAGCGGTCAATTATATCCTCTGCAACTTCTTGTATTTCAGGATTAAGACCCTCACCGAACTGTATACTTTTCGGTTGAACACCAAGAAGTATTGTTTCGCCTCCAGTTTCTTGCTCAAGATACATCATCAAGAATGACAAAGGCATACTATGTGTGCTGATATTGATACCACCAATTCGGTCTTTTGTAACAAGTTCGATGTGGCCTGGTGGTTTTCTCATATCTGCAGCATCAATCATGATAACTCGTTTAGCCCCGAACTCTGCTAAAGGACGTGCAAATCCCTCAGGTACAGACCCTACATTTTCAATCATGACATTGGGGTTGTCAAACTTGATTGAATTCACTATAAATGGTCCAAGACCGTCATCTGTACGCAAGTCATTACCAATACCAAGTATAGCTATCTTCTTAGCGTCTGCAATGAATTCTTTCAGAGCAATTTCGAAGCTTTGGTCGGTCACAATATTGACGAAACCTAGATTGGCTTTAGTTCTTGTGGCATGTCGAAGGGTTTTTCACATTAAATTCTGGACTATGGTAAATAGGCGAGAACTAGTTGTCGAAAGAAAATAGTGATTCTCTTGATCAAGAGACCCTCAAAGAAGAACAGGATGCTGAGATAGATGAAGATATCCAAGAACCAGAGGAAGATCCTGCTAATGTTGTCTTTGAGAATGGGAGAGGCTATGTTTCTAGTGAAGATGCCGATAGATTGTCACAACAGGGATTCTATGGTACCCGCATTGATGGAAATAAACTTGAGCTAGAACCTGTTGAACTTCTTCATTTAATTGAACGAAAAAGAGTGGTTGTGACAACTCCTACTGGAGAACATGTTGGTTCAGACTATATTGTGAATGATTTGTTAGTTGACGACCCTGACCTTTGGATTCAATATCTTGTTTTTAGAGACCTTAGAAGTAGAGGATATGCTGTACGAAAGGGGTTCGGTAGTGGAATTGGTTTCCGTGTTTATGCTCGAGGAGATCGACCGGGAACAGCTAATGCAAAGGAACTTGTGTATGTTCTCAAAGAAGGTGTTCCAATATCTCTGAGTGATTTAGACTTGGTCACTAAGACCGCCGCAGGTTCAAGAAAGGACTTACTTTTCGCCCTTGTAGATCAGAATGGAGAAGTGAATTTCTACAGGGTTGCACAATCAACTTTACGAGATTGTAGTGGTGATACATAATGAATGATAATGATGATTCTGCTTTTGATGATGACGAGATAGTTACTCTAAAAGCATTCTTTGATGAACGAACTATGAGTGTACACTTGGTTGAGAAGAATCCTCCACGAGCTAAGAGAGGTGAACCAGGAAACTGGGAACTTGTTGAACTCTCAGATAGGATTCTCACATATGAAGAGCTTGACATCTTAGCAGAGGCAATTCTTACATCAGCAGAACATGATAATGATTCATTCATTGAGATTGAAGAAGAAGGTGCGGCAGTTGTCCAGCTTCGAAACTTGAGAATTGCAATTGCAAGACGGCCATTTGCTGATAAGATGGAAATTTCTGCAATTCGACCTATTGTCAAACTGAGTTTGGATGATTATCAACTCAGCACAAAGCTGATGAATCGACTCGAATCACGTGCAGAAGGAATATTGGTATCAGGTTCACCTGGATCTGGAAAGAGTACATTTGCAGCTGCATTAGCAGAATTTTACAGTGGTAAAGGCAATGTGGTTAAAACACTTGAACAACCTAGAGACCTACAGGTAGAGGAATCGATAGTACAATATTCTCCACTTGATGGTAGCATGGAGAAAGCTGCAGATATTCTTCTTCTAGTACGTCCAGACTTTGTCATTTATGATGAGTTGCGTAAGAATTCTGATTTTCGAGCCTATGCAGATCTTCGTTCTGCAGGAGTTGGAATGGTCGGAGTTGTGCATGCAGGTTCAGCTATTGATTCACTTCAAAGATTGCTTCTTGGTGGTCGTGTTGAACTGGGACAAGTACCCAGTACAGTAGATACAGTAGTTCACATCGAAGATGGAAAAGTAGCCAAGGTTTCAGCTATGTCACTAAAAGTAAAACTCCCAACAGGAATGGGTGGTTCACAGAGAGATTTGGCACGACCTGTTGTAGAGGTTCGAGAATTTGAACGTGGTATACTGGAATATGAAATGTTCACATTCGGTGGTGAGAAAGTAGTTTTACCAGTAAGAGGTGGAACTGCACCAGCTACTGGTGGTCGTGGACGAAAACCTGGTGGAAGAGGTGTTCCTGGGGAAAATGTTCCAATTTCAATCAGTTATAACAAGAAAAAGGTCACAATCTATTCTGGTAGAAAGTATGCCAAACAGAGAATTGAGATATTTGCAGGAGATATTTACTTGTTCACATCAGTTGTCGGTCGCAATGGCGAGAGCTCAATAAGGATTAAGACTCGACAAGGCAGCATGCTTGTTGATGCAATGGAAGAAGGAGCAACCGTTACTGCAAAGATTGCACAATGAGTGTCCTTACGTTTCTTTAAGGGCAACTCAAGTGTTGCGATTTGCGACCATCTCGACATGTCCACACTGAGGACATCTATATCCATCAATATGATAAGCGACATAATGATAGGGATCATTCTGCATGGGCTGCTTGATTTTTATACGAAGCGCACTGCTTGATATACGCAAATGACCGGTTCCAATTCCATGAAGTAACGTTCCTAACTCCATCGTGATATTTTCACATTTTGGGCACTGTAGCATAATGTTATTCCTCAAGTGATTATCAACTTGTGACACAAAATAGTTTTGCCTAAGCCCATTACTGCAAAAGCTTTAACAACACACTATTCACTCGCTCAAGTCCAAGGGCCCGTGGCCTAGCCTGGACCCACGAGAATTAACTCGTTGGAGGTCAATAGGGCACTAGCCTCCTAAGTTAGTAATCCCCGGTTCGAATCCGGGCGGGCCCGCCACTTCTGCATATATCACAAAACGCAATATCCAAATATTCCTACAATTAGTCTGTAATTATTGGAGATACTTCCATGACGGAGGACACCGATTTACCGTACGACTTTATTCCTGGGTTAGAACTCAGTGACGTGTTTTACAAAGAGGCTGTCAAACCCATTCTGGATGAACATTTTCCAGATTTAGTTTATACTGCAGCTCAAATGGGAACGGGTTCAGATATTCTTGGATTTGATACTCCACAATCTATGGATCATGGATGGGGACCTAGATTGTTGCTTTTCCTAGACAAGTCGGAATTCGAATCACTACATAAGAAAATTGACCAGATTCTCAAGGATAATCTACCCTACGAGATTCATGGATTTCCTACCAACTTTACTCAAGCTGAAGACGGAAGTTTCTCGATGACTCCTATTGATTCAGGTCCAGTTAATCATGCAGTGAAGATTATCACAGTCAACGAGTTTTTTGCCGATTATTTTGGTCTAAATCCTTCAGAAGAATTACGTATCGTAGACTGGTTAACTATCCCTGAACAAATCTTTCGAAGTATTGTGAGTGGGCGTATCTTTCACGATAGTTTAGGTGAAGTAGAGCCTATTATTGAACGACTTCAATATTATCCCCATGATCTGTGGCTCTATCTCCTAGCAAGTCAGTGGCGTCGTATATCACAGGAGGTTGCATTTATGGGGCGATGTGGTCAAGTTGGTGATGAATTAGGTTCACGTATCGTTGGAACTCGATTGGTACGAGATATGATGAAACTCTGTTTTCTCATGGAAAAACAGTATGCGCCCTATATCAAGTGGTTTGGAACTGCGTTCTATAAACTCAGAAGTGCAAAGAGTCTCACACCAATTTTCATTCAAATAATGGATGCGGATACATGGCAAGAGAGAGAGAAGTATCTAATTCAAGCCTATGAATATGTAGCAAAGATGCATAATGAACTTGAAATTACCGAACCATTGCAAGCAAAAGCGACGCGGTTTCATAATCGTCCCTTTATGATTATTCAAGCAGACAAATATGTAGAAGTCATACTTAAGGGAATCAAAGATGATGAGGTAAGGAAATTACCAGAGCATCTTGGAGGGATTGATCAGTACGTTGATTCCAGCGATATTTTGGGATATACTAGCAAGTTCAGAAGATTCTGGTCAATGTATCAGTGAAGTTCACTTCTTCAGAACATAAGCACCTTCCTCAGTTCCCACATGAACCTCATCTGTCATACCAATGAACAATCCTGTTTCCACAACTCCTGGTATCATTTTCAAATCGATTGCAACTTTTGCAGGATTATCAATCGGTTTTAGAAATTTCAAGTCTATAATAAAATTACCATTATCAGTTACAACAGGACCCAGCTTTTTCTGAGCTTGGCGTACAACAGGAGTAATGTCCATCTTTGTAAGAGTTTTTTGAACAACACCTAAAGAGAATGGAAGGACCTCCACTGGAATTAAGAAACTGGATGCCAATTTATCTACCAATTTTGATTCGTCTACAATAATGATTAGTTTCTTTGATGCCGATGCCACTACTTTCTCTTGGAAGAGTGCACCCCCACCTCCTTTTGTGAGATTTAGTTCCTTATCCACTTCATCTGCACCATCAACTGTAAGAAGTAGTTCGGGGTTTTTGTCAAGATTGGTTAGTGGAATATTAAATTCAATTGCAAGTTGATAGGCTTGATAGGAACTTGGTACAACAGACACATCTGCTTTACCAGATTCAACTCTTCGACCTAACTCTTTTGCAAAAATGGCAACAGTGGAACCACTTCCGAGACCCATTGATCCACTTTTAGGGATTAGGCCAATAGCACTTTTTGCGGCATTCAACTTGACATTTGACATCTTAGTAAACTCCAGTTCAGAATTTGAACTAATCCAACAAAAAGCCTTCCTAGACACAATTTCATGTAAAATTATCTCTATTTGAAGTACTAAACAACGCCATAGGGACAGAGAATGCCAGTACGTGGTCTCCAGTAGACACCCCAATTCCCATCTTTCATCTGGTAAATAGTAGTATAACAATTGTCATTCAATGCAAGTGCTAAATTGTTGGCCTCTTGTTCATTATCAAAGATATCGACGAGTTTGTGTACTTTTCCGTTTATCAGGAGCCACTTTTCAGGATTCATACTATACTGTATGCAGACTACCTAATAACAGCGGAATGGGAAACCTGTTCCAATCTATGTAGTGAATTTGTACAAGACTAGCAAGTTTGTTACTAATCGCCGCCCATCAGTGCTTTGAGACGTTCCATCTCTTGAAGCATTTCGGACTGTAGAGAACTCTTACCACCTGT
>JABCSP010000256.1 GCA_018238825.1 Candidatus Thorarchaeota archaeon
ATTGGCACAGGTGCAAAACTCCGAGTCGCTCCCCTTATCTTTGACATGTTGGAAAATAATTTTGAGGGATATATTGACGCAGCTGGGAGCTATATGTTTTATGAGGAAACCTCAACTGAATTGATTGAAGCTTCTAAAAATGAGATTCGAAAGTGCAAGCCTAGTATCATCAATCGTGATTTTACTGCGTGTAACGGATTCGATATCATGGAAAGTATTTCTGAGATTTCACTACCATCACTCATACTAGTTGGCGAACAAGACCTAATGACCCCTATGAAGTATTCCAACTACCTACATGAGAAATTACAAAACTCCACTTTACATGTTATTGAGAATGCAGGCCATAGTGTAATGCTTGAGCAACCTGGACAATTTAATACATATATCAAAGAGTGGATGAATGCGGTTCGATGAAGTAATAGCTCAAAGATTTATCAATCGCAGATCTCGACGTTTCTTATCTATTGAAGCTACTAATCTTGTACGATCAAAGTAAACTTCATTTCTAGTGATTTTATTATTTTTAATCTCTACAATATCAAGCCCGATTTCATGGATAATTTCGGGACCAAGAGGAATTTTACATTCCCATTTGACAATTGCTCCGGATGTAATTGGAAAGACCTCAAGTGGTTTCCATTTCCAATCACGGTATACATCAAGCAATTTACCAAAATACTTCCTGATTGCCTCTTTCCCTTCTAATCCATCTCGGTGTGCAGGATCTGAATATAATGCGTCATCAGCGTAATAAGACACTAGTGTATCAGGATTATTTCCAGTCCATGCATCAAGCCATTCTGTACAAAATGACAGTAGTTCAGTTTCGTTCATTCAAGCTCACACCAAATTCTTGATTTCACTGTTTGCTCTTGCAATTACTTCTCCTCTTATTCTTTACTCATGAAAATATTGATGCAAAATGGGTGCAAATCAACTTCCCTTATTGTTATATAGCAGCAGAGCTTTCGCTTACAAAGAATTTCCTTTGTTATAGGAGAGAAAAATTTGTCTATGGATACAGAAACAACTGTTATTCCAACTGATAAAAAAGAACGAGTAGCTTGGTATCTTTACGATTTTGCAAATACAAGCTTCACTGTTCTTATGGTGACCGCTTTATTTCCCATTTTCTTCAGGGATATGGTCACAGCCTCAGTTATGGATGGAGGCTTCCTAGGTACAGCTCTTTGGGGCTACGCTGGAAGCATCACTATGATTGTAATCGCAGTAACATCGCCCATTCTTGGTGCTATTGCTGACTTTTCTGGTTCGAAGAAGAAGTTCTTGACTTTTTACACTGCAATGTGTATATTCTTCAACACACTACTATTCTTCACAACCAAGGATGCAGCTCCAGTTTTTGGATTACCGATTTGGATGTGGGCGTTTGTTATATTCATCTTGGCTAATATTGGCTTCCAGGGTGCTCTTCCATTCTATAATGCTTGGTTACCAGAGATCAGTGATGAAAGCAATATTGGGCGAATTGGTGGATTCGGTTTTGCAGCTGGTTATGTAGGTGCACTACTAACAATTATCATTGCTCTTGTTAGCACATCGATTTTAGGATATGATTCGACTGTTCCATTTCTATTGGGTGCGATATTCTTCCTAATCTTCTCAATTCCAAGTATTAAGGGATTGAAGAACCGACCTGCAACTGCACGTCCGGATGAAGAGGGTATGAATTTGGCGGTGGTAGGTTTCAAGAGAGTTAAGAAGACGCTCAAAGAAATAAAGACCTATCAAGGACTTCCACTCTTCATGGTTGCTTATTTCCTATTCAGCGACGCAATTACAACGGTTATCTATTATGCAGCACTTTACGGTGAAACTGTTTATGCATTCGCGATAAGTGATATTCTAATATTCTTCGCAGTGACGCAGCTTACGGCGATACCCGGCGCTTTCATATTTGGATATGTGGCGGATAGAATTAAGACAAAGCCCACCCTTATGATCACATTGGGAATCTGGGTCTTTGCGCTTCTATTAGCATTCTTTGGTACAGATCCAATGATTTGGTGGATAGTTGGATTGATAGCGGGTGTTGGAATGGGTTCTTCTCAAAGTACGGCACGGAGCATGTTTGGCCAGTATATTCCTAAAGAGAAGAAGAGCGAAATGTTCGGCTTCTATGCGCTGACAGGAAAGTTTGCAGCAATTCTTGGACCATTGGTTTATGCTTTCGTCATAACTCTTGCTGAGAATGCAGGCTTAGGTTTGGTTATTGCAAACAGATACGCACTACTTAGTGTTCTGATCTTCTTTGTTGTATCACTCGTAATCTTGTACTTCGTTAAGCAACCAGTACAGGGTGAATCTGGTGCAAAGACTGAGGTACATCTAGAAGATGACCAACCAATTGCTTAGTTCATCGAGTGTGAGGAGGGTTTCCCCCTCCTCCTCTCAACTCTTTTTTCCACTTCGTAATACTAGATTCATGAGAGCTTAGGCAAGACCTTGCTTCCAAAGATTTCTATCTGCTGTAGTTCTTCTTGATGTGGAAACATAAAGATTGAATGTAATACACCCAGATTTTTGTATGCCTCTAATTTCTCAATAAGCATATCAGGAGTTCCCCACATAGAATCTGCAACTCTTTCCCGGTAAACCTCCAATGGAATACTACGCAATCTTGCTGATTCAATTGTAGCTTCCTCCATATCAGATTCATTATCAAAAACACGCGTCCAGAACCCAACCGATTTCTTGATTTCTTCAGAGCGTCCGAAGTCCTTTCTGTATGATTCCAATTTCTGAAATATTGGCTTGAGGTGTTCTGGTGTGAATGCCCATGCTAAATTGATTCCATCACCATATTTTGCAGTAAGTTTCAACATGTTCTGCCTTCCATACATGGTTCCCACCCAGATAGTAGGATGAGGTTTCTGGACTGGTTTAGGAAATGAAATGAGTTCTTCAATTTCATAGTACTCTCCATTAAAACTGGATTTTTCTTTTGTCCAGACACTTTTGATGATCTGAATTGCTTCTGCTAGTTGACCGATTCGTGTCATATCTTTTGGAAAATCGAAGCCATAAGCATCGTACTCGCGTTTCTTCCAACCAGCTCCAATTCCAAATTCAAGTCGCCCTCCAGACAATACATCAAGTGTTGCACCCATTTTCGCGTGCAATGCAGGGTTTCGATAGCTATTACAAAACACTAAACTCCCCACTCGTATTACTGGATTCTCAGTAACTAAAGCAGTCATCACGAGCCAAGGATCTAACAAAACTTTGTCCGCTGCACTTTCATCCAGCATAAAATGGTCCGAGAACCATACTGTGCTCAATCCATTGTCAAGGCCTTTCTGAGCAATCTTGGAGATATCCTCATAACTAAAGCCAAATTGAGGTTCTATTTGAATTCCGAATTCCACTGTGATTCATTCCTCTTGTTATCTACACTTTTTCTTTAATCGTATTCAGAGGCTAACATCGAATGACCATATCAGGTTTGCGAGAGATATTCATTGCTTCAATAGTAACTATTTTTCATGTTACCCTCACTGATTACTTGATTTGATATGAAAGAATATCCTCTGACAATTAAACTCAAAGAAATTTGGTCACTACTGCAAGGTATTCCTACTGCTCATTTAGCAACAATTGATAATGATCAACCAAGAGTTCGGCCAATGGGCCTGATTACTCACAATGATTCAATTTGGTTATCCAGTCCGACTGATTGGTCAAAGGTAGAACAGATTCGTGATAATAACAAAGTAGAGTTCACAGTTGCACCAAAATCAGAAACGACTACGGGCTCTATTAGGTTCACTGCGATAGCAGTAATTGAAGAGGATTTGAAAACAAAGGAAGATTTGGCTAAAGTAATGACATGGTTTTTGGACTATTGGAGTGGGCCTGATGATCCAAACTTCACACTCATGAAAATGAAGTTGAGTCGTGTACTCTATGATAATCCATTTGATGGCAAAAAGTACACGGTTGAAATTTCATAGAACTATGAACATACCATTAAATATTGGATACAGGATTCATACGACTGAATTGTAGCCAACCTGTAAATAGAACAACTAGACCAATCAAGAATATTGCTGTACCTGCGGATTCCATCCCAGTATGTATTGCTACAAGACTTCGAAGAATTTGCCCAAGGATTAACATTACAACTCCTAATAGTGCTACTGCCTTTGCACTCTTCGTATCTGCGCTCTTTATCTCAAGTCCAGCATCATGAGTATCCAAGA
>JABCSP010000257.1 GCA_018238825.1 Candidatus Thorarchaeota archaeon
GGATGGAAAATTGATTACATAAATTCTGGAAAATCACCATTTGAGGGCGATGAGCCGGGACTAGACGATCTTATTGCAAGAGTGGTAGCAAAAGGCTCGTTTAAGGTGACAGATAATATTGACATTCTATCAGATTCCGATGTTATCTTGATTGATGTTCAGACACCTACAGATGAACAACACATTCCCCAATACCATTCATTGAAGCAAGTGAGTGAACAGATAGGTCAGCGAATCAAGAAAGGAACTCTCGTAGTTGTAGAATCTACAGTAGCACCAGGTACTACACAGAATGTGGTCCAAAAGATTATCGAAGAACACTCAGGTTTCAAAGGCGGAGAAGACTTTGACCTAGCCTTTGCGTATGAACGGGTGATGCCGGGTAAACTAATCAATAATATTGTCAATCTTCCGCGAATTGTTGGTGGAATCACTCCTCGTGGAGCAGAACGAGCGGTCGAAATCTATTCGAAGATTGTGAAGGCCAATGTCCACACTACAGATGTTCTTACTGCAGAAATTTCAAAGACCATCGAAAATTCATATCGAGATGTCAATATCGCCTTTGTAAATGAAATGGCACTAGTCTGTGAGAGCTTGGGAGTGAACGTTTACGAAATCATAGATCTCATTAATGAACTGCCTAGCAGAAATCTTCACATCCCCGGAGCCGGTGTTGGTGGTCATTGTTTACCAAAGGACACATGGTTGCTACGATTTGGTCTCAACGAATATGGTTCACATAAGATGGAACCCCGTTTCATTGCACTTGCAAGAGAGATTAACAATCATATGCCAATCCACTTGGCACTACTTGTTGAGGATGCTCTCAATTCTAAAGGACTTGCGATTCATGATGCAAATGTCACTGTATTAGGAGCAGCATATTTAGAGAATTCGGATGATACTCGAAACACACCAGCAGCAACACTGGTAAGTGTCCTTGAATCCAAAGGTGCTAAAATCACCATTCACGACCCTCATGTCAAAGAATGGGAATTTGGAAGTCACAAGATGGAGAAGGACCTCAATCAGGCAGTACAAGATGCAGACTGTCTTGCTCTTGTTACAAGACACCGAGAGTACACTAAATTAGACCTCGATTCACTCAAGAAACTAATGCGAACTCCAGTCTTCGTTGATGGACGGAATGTTCTTGATGAGGATGATGTGAAAGCAAAGGGATTCGAGTATAGAGCCATTGGCAAAGCTGGAACATTAAATGAGTAGCTGCGAAGTCTATAGTTAATCAGGCACCAAACTTCTCAATATGACCAGCATAACCTAGGAGAAGAGGCATGACGTCTAGACCTCGAATTGTATGTAGCCCACCGATAGCAGCATCAATCTCTGAGAACTTCTCAGCTCTATCAGGTCGAATGAACTCGGACCAGAAAACAATTGGTACAGGATCACAGGAATGATCTCCTGTTGAAACAGGAGTTGTATGGTCTCCAGTGACTGCAATGACTATCTTGCTTCCAACCGTATCAATAATCTTCCCTACCATCTCATCAGAACGTTCAATGGCTAGAATTTTCTCTTCTGCATTATGATCATGACTGGCATTGTCTGTTGCTTTGATATGTACAAAAACGTAATCATAATCTCCTTCAATACACTCAATGGTCTTCATAGCAATATTATGGAAATTCGTATCGATGGTTCCAGTCTGCCCTTCAACGGGTTCATGAACCATCCCCACATATTTTGCAGTACCAATGTAGAGCGCACCGCCAGCAATAACTGCTGAGGAGATTCCATATTTATCCTTCAATGTCTGAATCTCGCTGTGCCGACCAGGCCCACGAATAAGAATGGCATTAGCTGCTGGTAAACCACGTTTTTCGCGTTCCTTATTCACATCGAGGTCTCTGAGGCGTTTGTTAATCTCCACCATCATTTTGTTGATTACATCAGCAGTTTTCTTAGCCTCGGGTTTCAATGGTTTACATTCCCAGATTTTCACTCCAGTTTCATGCGGGTCGACATCACTGATTTCTGCAAAGAGACCTTCACCTCTAAGAATCATGGCACCTCTATGCTCAACTGTAGCAAGAAATTGAATCTGTACGCCATCAATCTCAAGACCATCGATTTTGGACTGAAGGATGTCTTGTTCTTCACGGGTGAATACACGACCGGCTCGTCTATCGAGCACTGTCATGTCTTTATCTAGTGTCGCAAAGTTTGTACGAAAAGCAACATCTCCAGGTTTTGACTCTAGACCAGTTCCAAGCGTTTCAAGTGGACCTCGGCCAGGATAGTCCTCTAATGGGTTATATCCAAATAATGCGAGATGAGCTGTATCACTCCCAGGAGTTATCCCAGGTCCAATGACATTCATCAGAGCATTCTGACCCTCCTTAGCTAGACGATCAAAAACTGGTGTCTTCGCTGCTTGAAGTGGAGTCTTGCCGCCCAACTTGGGAATAGGGCGGTCTCCAACACCATCCATGACTATGAAGACTGCTTTCCGTTTATCACTCATTGACTAAAAGTTCCTCCAAGCAATTCTGAATTCGTTGCCGGGGTAAGAACACTCGCCACCTAGAATATCATGAATCTCAAGAAGTCTGTTGTATTTTTCTACTCTATCACTTCTAGCAGGAGCACCTGTTTTGATCTGTCCAGCGGAGAGAGCAACTGCAAGATCAGCGATGAATGTGTCGCCGGTTTCACCACTTCTATGGCTTACTACAACGCCCCAACCTGCTTCATTTGCTATTCGAGCAGCCTCAATAGCTTCCGTGACTGTGCCAATCTGGTTCACCTTCAATAGGAGTGCATTACCAGCCTTTTCGTCTATGGCACGCTTCACAATCTCAGGATTTGAAACTGTCAAGTCATCAGTTACCACTTGGATCTTTGTCTTTCTAACATATGCTGTGAATTCACTGAAGGCTTCCTCTTCAAACGGGTCTTCCACTGTGGATAGAGGATAGGTCTTCTCAAGATCAACGTAATAGTCTAGGAGTTCAGACGCATCTAGTTGCTTTCCATCAATTGCGTATTTCCCATTTTCATAAAACCCGCTAGCTGCTGCATCAATTCCTAGTGAAACATCCTTCTTAGGACGATAACCTGCCTCTTCAATAGCACCCACAATTGCATCAAAAGCATCTGATGTAGATTTTAGACCAAATCCACAGAATCCACCTTCATCTCCAATATGCTTGCCCATTCTTCCATATTTACTAATGAGACTCTTTCCAAGAGTTTGGTAGACCTCACTAATGCATCTTAGGGCCTCTGGAAAACTCTTAGGGCCTACAGGAAGTACCATGAACTCCTGAATTGCGAGATCATTCCCAGCATGTGCACCACCATTAATGACGTTTGACATGGGTAACGGTTGCAAGTATTTCACAGGCTTTCCAATCACCTTTGTTCGAAGATACTCGAACAGTTCCATATGTAGGTGGGCGGCTGCAGCTACTGCAGTAGCCATTGATACAGATAATATAGCATTAGCACCAAGTTGTCCCTTACCCTCGCTGGGGTCAAGATTCAACAGGGCTTCATCAACAGCACTTTGAGATAATGGGTTAACAGTTAGCATTGCCTCATTGATAGTCGTGTTGACATTCTTAACAGCGCGATTAACACCTTTGCCCTTGTATCTCTTGCCGCCATCCCTGAGCTCTACAGCCTCATGAATACCAGTAGAGGCACCGCTAGGAACCTTTGCTACACCTTTGGTACCATCGGAGAGTAATACCTTGGTCATTAACGTGGGATTTCCACGAGAATCAAGAATTTCTATTGCATGAATCTTTGTGATATTTACCATTATGGTCACCAAGCATGTAAAATGATGCTTTCCTGTCTTAAAAGATTGATATGTTCAGGGTTTTTATGTCAATCCATGTGAACGTTGTCTGAAACTAGCATATGATTATCTCTCTTGTACCTGCAATACCATAATAGTTAACTCATCCAGTTCCAAATGGATTTAGATTTTAATTACGCTAGAATTGAGTAATTCATAATCTCACAGTCTATGTTTTCGAACATTTATTTTACCAGCACTTTTTTATAAGAGATAACTCGGACATATTCTGAATTGTATGTAACGACTAGGTGAGAGAATAAAATGAAATCAATCAAATTCAGGCAGAAACCTTACTTGAACTTTCTTCACCAATAATCACAATATGGGAGGGGATTTTAGCGATTCCTATCATTGGAACATTGGATAGTAGTCGCTCTCAAATGATAATG
>JABCSP010000258.1 GCA_018238825.1 Candidatus Thorarchaeota archaeon
TTTCATTTTTCTTCTGCCAATGTGTTGAACCAGCTCTGATTTTGTTCTGAAGAATCAAATGTGCCCGCACAAAGTCTGCAGGTTTCGGAGGGCACCCTGGGATGAAAACGTCCACAGGTACTACTTGTTCTGCAGGAGTGACAAGTGAGTATCCATCGAAGAACATTCCGCCTGATGCTGCACACTGACCATATGAAATGACAAACTTTGGCTCAGGCATCTGCTCGTAGATTCTTCTGAGTCTAGGAGCCATCTTCTTAGTCAAGGAACCAGAAATCCAGAGGACATCAGTCTGTCGTGGGCCGAATAGTGGGAGCATTCCAAATCGTTCAAGGTCCCATCTAGATGCAACTGCAGCAGCACCGTCAGTCATACAACAACCGAGACCATACTGAATTGGCCAGGGACTGTGAGCACGACCCCATCGAAGGATCCACTTGAGGGGCGGTACATTCTGGAGCCATCTTAATAGAATAGGAGCGATACGACCGAAACCGTTCCGTATCAGGTCATAACCGATCCACATAGGATACTTACCAATTCGGAGCATGAAGGGTAACCAATAAGCAAAGATCTTGCCAGGGTTGGAGATCTCTTTCTCGTCCCACTTTAGCTTTGCAGCTCGTATTCTTGCAAGCCTTTTCTTTCCAAAATAGACGTGGGCGTAATTAGCAAACCAGATTCCAACAGAGTGTGGATGTCCACCATGACGTTGTGCAATCTTGAATATGACAAAGCTCTGTGACCACGAGAGCATGTATCCCAAGCGTCTCTCATCTTCCAAGAAATAGCCCATCATTGTAACAGCATGTTTTGAATTAACATACCCATCAATTCCGGCTGGGGCAGAGGCTTGTTCAAATTGGAAGTCATCAAAGATAGCAGCAAGATTCTCAAGTGGTGCGAAAGCCTGCCCAACTACCAGAGTGGGTCCTGCTTTCTTGATGCGCATTGGATGGAAGCGCTCTTCCCACTCATGATTACTGACCTTCTCATCGTATGAAATTCCCTTGTGTTCCGCAGTAATTCGGCGAACTACCTCTTCTCCTGCATCAATCTCTTTTTGGTCGCCTTCATAAACAACCATGATGGTGCAGTGATAAACTGGGAATGGAAATTTCCAATCTCCTTCCCAAGTACGTTTCTTGAGGTCAGTGTATTTTGATTCCTCAAATTTGATCGTGAAGGGTAATGGTCCATCTTCCAGAATCTTCTCGATTGCCAAATTCATCAAGTAATTTTCTGGAAAACTTGAAACAAAGGCTTGGAGCTTGGTCAATGGTTTAATCTTCAAAGTGATTTTTGTGATGATTCCAAGAATACCCTCTGTATCGCAGAACAAATCTCTATCATCAGTTCGGATTAATTTCCCATTAGGTAGTACTACTTCGAAATCGACACAGCTCTCATTGATTGTACCGTATTTCAAACTGCCAATCCCATCTCCGCCCTGGGCCACCCATCCAGCCACTGTGGCTGATAAGGCTGAAGAAGGATATGTTCGAACATCTAATCCAACTTGGTTGAGTTCGAATTGTAAGTGTGTCCAGCTGATTCCAGGTTCTACAGATACAGTTAGATTTTCTTCATCTACTGAGAGTATATTGTCCATGCGTCGCATGTCGACAATGATTCCACCCTTACGGGGAATTGCACCACCGTAGCCAGAAGTGCCTGCTCCTCGAGGAACAAGTGGGACCTTTTCATTCCTTGCAAACTTGTATAGGGACTGAATTTCTTCTGCTGTGGTTGGTTGAACAATTGCGTCAGGATTAGTGTTCATCATCCAGCCAACTTGCTTAGGCAAAGAACCAACATCCATTGAACTTAGAAACAGTTCATGCTTAGCTGTAATTAACCGGTCTCCGAATATTTCTGACAGTTGTTCTGTCTGCTTCTTCTTGAGTCCCATGAAATTACTCTCCGGATGTTCAACCTGGGGAGGGTTATGGGAAGGCGAGGATTGCTATTTGTTAAAAACCTAGCGAGAGTTGTGATTGCATAGGAATCAAACAATACCAGTGGAAACATTTTAAGGTATACGAATATGGCTGCTCAACCACGGGAGAACTGAATCATGGACTTTCCAGCACTGAAGGAATTCGGACTGCAAGAATACCCTTTCATATGTGCTCAATGTAGCTACTGTCAGATAGGGCACGGAGCATGTCCAACATACAAAGTAAAACGAACAGACAGTTATTCAGGTAAGGGGAAAATGCTTCTTGCTCGCGCATTGATACTGGGAAGGATAAGTCCAGATGATGGTCTCCAAGGTTTGGCAGATGCCATCTATGGGTGCACACTTTGCGGAGGTTGCGAGGAAGTATGTCAGACTGACATACCCTTTGTTAAAATCTATCAAGTATTGAGAGGAGAATTCATGAAACGGGGCATGTGGCCCGAGAACATGAAATTGGCTAAGGAAACCGTCCTCAAGTCCTGCAATATTCAAGGACAATCCCAAATGGATCGTATCGAAGGCTGGTCATACTGGACCCCTAACGAAGATGACCTCCTTGATAAACAGGGTCAACCTTCTGATACTGCGTTCTTCTTTGGATGTTCATCATCTTATCGTGGAGTTTCGATTCAAGCGACAATCGCCACAACTCTAATTCTCGATAAAATTGGCGAAGAGTATACTATCCTCGGAGAAGAGGAGTACTGTTGTGGAGCACCACTCATCATGATGGGTGATTTTGAAGGTGCAAGATCACTTGCAGAACACAATATTGCCAAGTACAAAGAACTCGGGGTCAAACGAATCTTCACTAATTGTCCTGGTTGCTATAAGATGTGGGCTCATGAATACAAAGAGTTCCTGGGTATAGAGCACGGTTTCGAAGTTCTCTATGGCTACGAATATCTCGCAGACCTCATCAAACAAGGTAAGGTCGAATTCAATACACCATTGAACATCAAGTTGACCTATCACGACGGATGTGATGCAGGTCGAAATTCAGGATACTATGATGAACCGAGAGAGATTATCAAAGCATTACCGGGAGTTGAGTTCGAAGAGCTTCCTCACAACAAGGAGAATTGCTATTGTTGTGGAAGTGGTGGTGTGCTTAGAGCCTTCGACCATGAGTTTGCAGGTGAGATCAGTAAATTAAAGGCAGATGATATCAACCGAACTCAGGCGGATGTTGTTTCCTCAGGATGCCCTTCATGCATCGAGTATCTAAAAGACCAACTTCCTCAGGGAGGCTGTGACAAAGTGGTGAAAGACCTCATGGTTCTCGCAGCTGAAGCAATGGGGCTGACATGGGATGGTCTCGACGAGATTTATGAATAGAGTATCATCGCTGGAAAGGAATTCCTTTAAGGCGTTCAAGAGCTGGCAAAAATATTCATCTGGTGAAATTAAAATGCGAGAACGTGGAGCCAAAGCCGACATTGTTCGTGATGCTTCAGATGATACTGAAAATTGCTATAAGAAAACCAGAAATAAACTGCAGACAAGCAAAGAAATCCATAAACGACTTGCAATCATTGATGAAGAGATTATTCGGGTCTTTAACTCAGAGAGAGGTGAACCCGAGATTCTTTATGACACTGCATTACACTTGCTTCAGGCAGGAGGAAAGCATGTTCGCTCTCTTCTTACAACTTTCAGCTGTGAAGCTGTAGGCGGTACATTTGAAGAAGCTCTCCCCTATGCTGTTGCAACCGAGTTCGTTCAAACTGCCAGTCTAATTCATGATGACGTAATCGATGATGATGACAAACGCCGCGGTGTTGAAAGCACACATAAAAAATTTGGCAGTAGAATGGCTATCCTTGCAGGGGATTTGTTAGTAGCTAGAGCTGTGAAGATTGTTAGCCAGCATGCAACACCGGAACTCATGAGTATGGTAGCATCTACCGGAATCAAAATGTGCGAGGGAGAAGCATCAGATCTTCTGATGTATTTGCTTGATCCTCATCTCCTAACAAAAGAATCCTATTTTGAAGTAGTACGACGAAAAACGGTTTCTTTCATGCGTGGTGCAGCAAGAGCGGGTGCAACGGTTGGCAAGGCAACTGATGAGCAGATGGAAATTCTCGAATCATATGGAGAGTATATGGGATATGCATTCCAATTTAGAGACGACATCCTTGATATAGTTGCAAGTGAAACAGCAACTGGAAAGACGGTTCTTTCAGACCTCAAAGGCAACAAGACTAATTTCGTACTCATCCACGCAT
>JABCSP010000259.1 GCA_018238825.1 Candidatus Thorarchaeota archaeon
GCAGAAGTTACAAAAGAAAAGCCGAAAGCAGAGGAGAAGCCAGAAGTAAAAACAAAACCAGAGCCAAAAGAGAAACCAAAAGAAGAAAAAAAGCCCGAATAAACGCCCAGGTGGTGGAATTGGTTTACACACATGGTTGAGGGCCATGGCTCCTTTGGGGCGTGCGGGTTCGAGTCCCGCCCTGGGCACATAGCACCGAACAAATTATGAAAATGGATTTTGAAAAATCTAAATCCAAGATAATTAAAGTTCAAGAAATGAAAACTGCTGGAGTAAACGTTGAAGATGCAGAAATAATTGTTTCATGTGGACGTGGGTTAAAAGACAAAAATGATATAAAAATGATACAAGAGCTCGCTGATGTTTTAAAAGGAAAAACAGTTGGATGCAGCCGTCCATTAGCAGCAGATCTAAAATGGTTACCAGAGGAACATTGGATTGGTCTATCCGGTCATAAAGTAAAACCAAAACTATACATTGCAGCAGGGATTTCAGGCCAAATTCAGCAT
Source organism: Candidatus Thorarchaeota archaeon (assembly GCA_018238825.1). Taxonomy (GTDB): domain Archaea; phylum Asgardarchaeota; class Thorarchaeia; order Thorarchaeales; family Thorarchaeaceae; genus SMTZ1-45. Next base: position 510 of record JABCSP010000259.1, read on the forward strand.
ATAGCTGGAATGAGAGACTCTGGAATTATTGTCGCAATAAATAAAGACCCTGAAGCACCTATCTTTGAGCTTGCTGATTTTGGGATAGTAGGTGATATCTTTACCATTCTGCCTGAGCTAATTTCCGAGATCAAGAAAGTGCTTGATGCTAGATAGAATTGAACAGAATCTAAATTCAATAGTTTCAGAGCATTGAAAAATCATCAAAATGAGTGTTCGAAACTTAGGTTGGGCAGTGCAAGACTGCCCTACCAATTTCTTGAAACTAGTCGACTAGAAGTCGTAAGCCTTCAAAGTCTTTCTCTTGTTGTCCTTGCACCTCTTGGAGGCTGTGGTCAACATGTCAAGGACTGATTTGTTGATCGCATCATAAGCATCAGATCCGACCATCATCTTGTTGTCTCTTGCAAAATCCTGTACTGCTTTCTTCACGAAGAAGGTATACTTTGCTTTCTTAGCTTTTGCCATTATGTTTTCCTCTTAGTTAGTGTCCTGCATGAAGAGGTGTGGTAACAATAGAGTTTCCCAGTCCCCTGTAACAGGCAAAGCGACCACATATATTTCACTAATAAGCATATGTTGCATAGAACGCTTCTACTCTCATTCTAACGGAACTAAGATATTTCTATGAAATAGCAGAAAAAAAAAATACCAAACTGTATGTTAATCCATTGTTCAGAAGGAAAACGTTATAACGGGAACTGTACATTTATACAGTGTAGAAAATTACAGTTGGCTCGAACGATAATGAACGATAATGTTGACGATATCAAGAAGGAACTCGACGAGGTTCGCAAACTCAAAGAAGAGCTGCGACGAGAGGTCGAGGATATACGACGTGAGAAGGAAGATACAATCCGTCGCAGAGCAGAAGAACATAGAGGGACGGAAAAATCCCGACACAAACAAAAACCACGCGCTCCACGTCCCCCACGTCGAGTTCCACCCGTACCCCCAGTACGTGCAATAGATATTGACCTAGGTGGAATCACAGATAGTCTTGAGGACATGATGGATGGACTTGGCAAATCGATTGAAACAAGCATCAAGGGATTCGATGGGATCGGAAAGAGCTTCAGGATTCCTGGAATTCATGTTCGCAGAACAGGTCGAAAAAGACGAAGAAAAGTACGCAAGAGTGACATTGAGAAAATCCCACCTGAACGTGTTGCAAAGATTGTTGCTCCCCTGGGTAGTGAAGAGCGCTTGAGGATTATGGAATTTCTCAAGGGTGGTGGAAAGACCTTCAATGATATCGAGAATTTCACAGAAAAGACTGGAAGCTCACTCACTCATCACCTGAATCCGCTTGTTGAGGCTGGGTACGTTGTGAAGGGTGAAGTTCGTGGTACTTACTACTTGACAGTAGAGGGGCGACTGGCTTACCGACTTTCACAGTGGCTTACACACAGAGTCGAAAAGCAGAGAACCAAAACTGGTAACAATGGAGATAATGGCGAGGCAGAAGTTACTGTTGACTTTGAAGAAGATTCCGAAGACGATGAAACAGTCATCATTGTAGAGGATGAAGAATCACTTGAGAAAGCTGCTGAACATCTTGACCGAGTTGCAGATGAGATTGATAAAGCTCAAGATGAGATCGAAGAGGCTGCTGAAGAAATAGAAGAAGCAAAAGAAGCACACCTCGAAGAACTCGAAGAGATAGAAGAAATCGATGATGATGACATCGATGTTATAGACTGGAAGGACTAAGGAGGAAATTGTAGATGAAGAATCTAAGACCCGACACAACTGTTATGGTCATAAATGAAGAGCATGAAATCATATCACATGAGAAAGCATTCGTCAAGATGGAAGCTGGATGCGTGTGGGTATATCTTCTTGAGAATGACAAGAGAGTTGGTATTGCCTTTGCAGGTCCCTCTCGCTTTGCAGTTGATGCAATAGCTGAGACCGATTTAGGAGCAATGGGTGAATCAGTGACAGGTACTCTTGATAGGATACAGCTATTCATTGGACCATCCTCCTTGGAGAATATTTCAAAGAGCGCTGGGAGCTCTGACCTTCAAAATCATGGATTCCAGGATATTGGAGCCTTCACAGATGAGATTGAAAATACTGTCAAAGGCCAATTAAATGGTGGTGACCATAAAACTAGCATCGATTCCAAGACGGAATCAAAGATCTTCTTCGGAACAGATTCTGAGAAGACGAAGGTTCTCCTTGTTCTAAGTGAGAAGACGGGTTTAGTTTTCACTTACGGCAAGTTGGTCTATGTACTAGGAGATGACAACATGGTTTCAGTAAGCAAATCTGGTGTAGTGATAACAAATCGTGATGGCAAGCAGATCATTGTGGGTAAAGGCGGTATAGTAGGAATTGACAGTTTCCTAGATATTGGATCACTTGTTACTGAATCAGTAGCAGGTGCAATGAAGGGCTTGAAAGGATTAAAATCCATGAAGTCCATGAAACGTTCAATGAAGGGCTTTCCATACGAAGATGTGGACGATTTTGACTGGGATGACTGATTCAAGATGGATGAACACATAGCACGAATTTCACGTATAGAAACATCTGTTGTGAACTTCATCTATCACGAATCTTCCGGCATGGCATCATCTGGTTCACATTGTAGACCTATGGATGATTCACATGATTAATGATTGTGCATATTCTCGGGTCCCTGTCCTTTGATGGGGACCCTCTTTTTATTCTAGAATTATTTTGACCTCTGAATTGCTCTGGGTCGTATTTGAAGCTCATAAAGTGAGAAGTATGTGCCTTTGCTCCGCATGAGGTCTGCATGCTTTCCTGTTTCTACAATCTTGCCATTCTCGATAACAATGATTCTGTCTGCATTCACTATAGTGGAGAGTCTGTGTGCAATCACAATCGATGTTCTTCCTGAAAGTAGAACTTTCATTCCTTTTTGGATTGCATGTTCGGTATAGATGTCGACAGAACTTGTAGCTTCATCAAGAACGAGAATTTTTGGATTTGCAAGGAGTGCCCTGGCAAAACTAACCAGCTGGCGCTCACCTTCCGATAACCTGCCACCCCGCTCGCCCACCTCAGTATCGAAACCATTCTCTAGATTTTCAAAGATACGCAGAGCTCCTATTGTTTCAGTGGCTGTTATTATTTCCTCATCAGATGCTTCTGGTCTACCATATCTGATGTTTTCCTTAATTGTACCCATGAAAAGAAATGGATCTTGGAGGACAAGTCCTATCCTTGAATGTAGCGACTTTTGTGTGACACTACGGATGTCAATATCATCTATTGTGACTGAACCATCAACAATCTCATAGAATCTGTTCAAGAGACTGACAACTGTGGTTTTACCTGCGCCTGTATCTCCAACAAGAGCAATTGTTTCTCCTGGTTTGATATCGAGACTGAAATCCTGTAGTATTATTGGTCCATCACCATACCGAAATGTTACATCATTAAATTGAACATGTCCTTCAATCTGCGGCATTGGTATTGCGTCTGGTCGGTCTATTACTGCAGGACGAGAATCAATCACAGCGAATACACGTTCTCCTCCAGCAAATGCACTCTGGACAGAGGTGTAGAAGTTTGCAATAATCAGAATAGGTCTGAAGAAACGATCGTTGAACTGGAGAAAGAGCACCAATGTTCCCAAGGTCATTCCAGATGCTGGGTCTAGATATAGCCAACCACCAACGAGTAAGACCACCGCAAGACCCA
>JABCSP010000260.1 GCA_018238825.1 Candidatus Thorarchaeota archaeon
ATCTCGTTCTTAGCTGAAGGAATTCCCCGTTCTAGATCAACGAGGATTGTTGTATCAAGACAGACAGGTTTCACTAATCCCACCCGGTCCATCCTTGATCCAGTGCATTTTGAATCTTAGTGAGCTCATCCTCATCGAGTTCCCACGAACCAAAATGACGCAGTACTCTATCACCTTGGCCACGTATTAAGCGAAGTATTAGTTCACGAAAGGATTCACCAGGACCTTTTAGAGATTTCAGAATTTCATAAGTATGAGAATCAACAGGAATATTTTTTTGACCCATGTGACCAACCCTTGATATCTATATATCTATCTATATATAGAACTTTCGTTGTAAAGTGAAGTTTCTTTCCATCAGACAAATAATCAGCAAAGAAACACGTATGTCTTCTCACTCGGCAGATTTATTGTTAATCTAAGAGCACTACTAGTATCATTAATTCATTGACGGAGATGAGAGTACAATGAATAAACTCCGTGGCTTTGAAGTTGGACCAATCCGCCCACCTAGCGAAGCAAAGAGCCTACTGGTAAGAGTGACTCGAAACTGTCAGTGGAATCGATGTACTTTCTGTCCGGTCTATAAAGACAAAGAATTCTCAGTCAGATCAGTGGATGAGGTGATTTCAGATATTGACTTGCTATGCAAACATCTCTCGAGTATCCGGGCATCCTTCAAATTCCCCCATGAGATGTCTGCAGATCAGATCCGGGCGCTCTCTCAGAAAGTGGACCCAATGGAGTTACCTACTTTTGACTATGCATTCAAGTGGTTCTATTATGGAATGCATTCAGTTTTCCTGCAAGATGCAGATTCACTCGTCATAGGTTCTGAGAACCTTGCTAGGATACTCAGACATCTCCGTGATACATTTCCTTGGATCGAACGTGTGACATCATACTCTAGATCTAGCACTATCTTGAAGATTGGTAAAGAGGGGCTGAGAGAAATCAGAAATGCGAGTCTAGACAGAATCCATGTTGGATTAGAGTCTGGATCCGATACGGTTCTTCGTTTTGTTAAGAAAGGAGCTACAAAAGAAATGCACATTCGTGCTGGACGCATGGCTAAGGATGTGGGTTTTGAGCTATCAGAGTATGTCATGCCGGGTCTAGGTGGAAAAAAACTCACAGTAGAGCATGCTGAGGAAACTGCCGATGCTTTGAATCAAATCAATCCAGATTTCATAAGACTCAGGCCTCTTGCTCTCACTTCAAGAGCTCCCTTGTTCCTAGAGAGTGAAAAAGGACACTTCCAAAAATGCAATGATATTGAGATTGTACAAGAACTCCTGCTCTTGATTGGAAATTTAGAGGGAATATCGAGTATGATTGTGAGTGATCATATACTCAATCTCTTTGCAGATTTAGAAGGACGACTTCCTCAAGATAAGGAGAAACTACTCTCGATACTCCACTCATTCATGAGTATGGATTCAGAGTCACAACTTCTCTTTCGTTTGGGCAGAAGACTCGGACTCTTTGAAGGTATGGGGGATATGAATAACACAAAAAAACTTGATAGGGCTCGGAATATTGTTACAACCAAGGGCATAACTACTCAGAACATCGATACTGTCATTGATAAGTTGATGGAGCGATTCATCTAGGATTCCCATTCAAGGTGTCCTTGGCTGGTACCAAATACCTACAATGGGATGTTCCCATGTTTCTTTGGAGGTCTACTCTGTTTCTTACTTGAAAGAACATCAAGACCCTTACATATCAAAAGCCGTTACTCATCTCTTTGTGATGCTCACACAAAAGTGCAAGAAGTTAAGTGCGCACACGAATAGGTCATTTTAGGCAGGATAGAGTGGTATGAAAAATAGATTGCTTGCACTACTACTAGTTCTAATGTTCAGTGTTACCGTTGTTAGTATTTTACCTGTTACAACGAATATCACAGAACCAACAACACGCCTTATGCCAGAGGTAAAAAACACCCTGGCAGATGGTGAAGTATATACAATGAGAATCCCTGTCCTTGAGGATGAAGCTGTAGTAAGCCATCATCCAAGTACAAACTATGACGGTAACGAATGGAAGGGTGGTATCTGGGTAGGCTACGAACCTACCGATGGACATGCGAGATCATGGATCAAATTTGACCTCAGTCACGTTCCGGATGAGATAGCCATCACAAAGGCAGTCTATAAGGGATATCTCAATCATGAATTCAATTTAACAGGTGGAGACAAAGCCATAGGAGTCTACTACGCAGAGGATAACTCGTGGTCTGCTAGCTCAATAACATGGAACAATCAACCGACGTATGCGATTGATCCTGATGATGTAATAGATAGTCCAGCAGATCCAGATATGTTTGTAGTTGACGAGTGGTATGGATGGGATGTGACACCCAGTGTTAATTCATCCCTGAATGAAGACAAGGTGCTTTCACTCGTACTAAAAGAAGTGGATGAAAGTGGATTACTTCATACTTGGAAGTACTTCATAGAAGAGGAGTCAGAACTCAATCCACCAACTCATCTTGAGATCGAATATGTTGTACCTGGTGTAGAAGCTCTGGCCGTCGATGGTCATACAAGCAGCCCATTAATCGATTACATTCAGAGTGATTGCCCAGACTTCTCATGGAATCCAGTTCTTCAGAGTGGTGATTTCCAGAGAAACTTCCAACTAGAGGTCTGGAACAATTCCCTCTACAACGATTCTATGATCATGCAGGAGAAGCATCAGAATACTGGCACATTCTTCTCTGGTGCAACATTAGAAAACACAAGACCCTTTGGTACAGCGGCAGAGATGAGATTCCAGTTCAAGTATATAGAATCTCTTGTACCACAATCAGGCATAATTGACAAGTTATACTTTGAAATAAATGAAGAGTTTGGGACAGCTGTTCTTGAGAATCTGTCCATCTTCCTATTAGGAGTGGATGGTACCGCGAATCTCACTTCTGACTTTGAAGCAAATTACGAGGGTAGAGATCCAGTTCAGGTGCTTTATCGGGACTCATACGAAGCCCTTGCTACAGACAATTGGTTAGAATTTGATATTGAGAACACTTTCTTTCTTAGTGAATCTACAAGTTTGATTATTGAGGTTCGGTTTTCCAATAACACTGGGGACCTATTAAACGCAATGCGAACTAGTGATTTAGGTGGATCAGTTGCATACTCATATGGACCTGGTGCACAAGAAGCCACAACAGCTTCGTGGACATACGTCAGAACACATGGATTGCGGGTTGGCATATCAACTGACACCATCCTTGGTGCTACTACAGTTTTGAATTGGTTGCCATTCGGTGCAGACGCAGGATACCAAGGGCGATTCCAGCTCAAATACAATCAATCAATGATAGGCCATGAGGGAATTATCGATAAGTTGTTTTTCACAACTAATATGTTTGATACAGAAATAACCTACGAGAATTTCAGTGTCTATCTACTTGAAACACCTGTTGATGGTATGTTACACTCAATACTGGATGAAAACCTTGTTGGACTAACGCCAACTCTGGTCCTTGAGGCCGATTCATACACACTTCAGAATCTTGGTTATACAGTGGTTATGGATGTAGAAAACATATTCTACTACACAAACACTGAAGACCTTCTAATCGAGCTTAGATGGGATTCTAAAGATTCAGAAACTTTCGCAGCATTCAGGGATCTAAATGCTGGAGGGTATAGAGCATATGATATGCGTCGATCATCTACGGATTATTTGGGTGCAGACGCTTATGCATGCGCACTATACGTTGACTTCATCTACGACACCAATTCAATCCAGTACTTTAGCTGTTTCCCATTAGTCAATGGAACCGAATACTATCTGCGCGTTAAAATATCTGATAGCACTGGAGTCTGGAGCGACTGGGCAACAAAGGCATTCACGTACGAAGTATTGACAAGCGTTCCTGATTGGGAGGGTCCTGTCAACAACCCAGATCCAGCTGTGGTTGGCACTTCAGTTTCCGTCAATATCAATGTGACATACTTTCTAGGGATTAGTTCAGTATTGCTTGAAATGGACGGTACAAACTACTCCATGACAGAAAGTGGAGACACGTATGAATACTCGTGGGTACCTACAACAGCTGGAACTGTGACATATACAATCTTTATGGAGAGCACTATTGGCACATGGAGCAGCGTTTCTGGTGAAGTAATTGTGACTTCCACTACTACTACCACTACTACTACCACTA